>NZ_JBEXDT010000034.1:0-62310 GCF_040605905.1 Nonomuraea sp. NPDC005501
TCGGGGGCACGGTCACCCCCGACACCTACCGCGTCGCCGGCGACGGGTCGGTCACACGCACCGTCGCCGACAAACCGGCCCGCCTCGACCGGCGCGGCACGCG
Source organism: Nonomuraea sp. NPDC005501 (assembly GCF_040605905.1). Lineage (NCBI taxonomy): Bacteria > Bacillati > Actinomycetota > Actinomycetes > Streptosporangiales > Streptosporangiaceae > Nonomuraea > Nonomuraea sp. NPDC005501. Next base: position 104 of record NZ_JBEXDT010000034.1, read on the forward strand.
GCTCGTCGTCAGCGACGTGCCCGCCGGCATCCGGGACCGACCGGCGATCGACGACGCGACCGCCACGCGGCTCGCCGAGCTGGGCGAGGAGGTCGCCGCCGTGATGGGCGGGCCGCAGGACATCGAGTGGGCGATCCTCGACGGCCGCGCCTGGATCCTGCAAGCACGACCGGTCACCGCCGCACCCCCACCGCCACCACTGCTCCGACCTTCCGCAGCCTCGGGGGCCGCAGGCGCCACACTCACCGGGACACCCGGCAGCCACGGGACCGCGACCGGCGCCGCGAGGATCGTCCGCGGGCCCGGCGACTTCGCGCGCGTGCACCGGGGCGACATCCTCGTCTGCCCCTACACCGACCCCGCCTGGACGCCGCTGCTGCGCATCGCCGCCGGCGTCGTCACCGAAACGGGAGGCGTGCTCTCCCACGCCGCGATCGTCGCCCGTGAGCACGCCATCCCCGCCGTCCTCGGCGTCCCGAACGCGACGAGCAGGCTCCACGACGACACCCTCATCACCATCGACGGCACCAACGGCATCGTCACGACGGCCAACGCCTCATGACGACGCGACACCTCTATCTGGCACGCCACGGCGCGGCCGACGCGTTCGGGGAGCTCACCGGCGCCGGGGCCCGGCAGGCGGGCCTGCTGGGCGAACGGCTCGCCGGCCTACCGATCGACGCCGTGTGGCACTCTCCGCTGCCACGCGCCGTGGCGAGCGCACACGAACTCGCCCGGCATCTGCCGGGCGTGCCCGTGGCCGAGGCCGCCGAACTGGTCGATCATGTGCCCTACGTTCCCAGCACGGCCGAGACACCCCCGTCCTGGACCGGCTTCTTCGACGGCTACGACGACGCCGAGGCGGCCTCGGGCCGAAGGCTCGCCGAGGCGCTGGTCGCCCGGTTCGCGAAGGCGCCCGACACGACCACGACAGGGACCCGGCCCGACACGCACGACGTCCTGGTGACGCACGCCTACCCGATCGCGTGGCTGGTGCGGCACGCGCTGGACGCGCCGCCATCCCGGTGGCTCGGGCTGAACAGCGCCAATACCGCGCTGACGGTCATCGAGTACCGTACCGGCCTGCCGCCCACGATCGTGATGTTCAACGACATGAGCCACCTCCCGGCCGACCTGCGCTGGACCGGATACCCGAACGGCATGAGGCCGTGAAGCGGATCCCGGTCGCCGGGGCCGGCTCTACGGTCTCAGCCGGCCGGCTCGGGACTCCAGGTAGCGTTGCTCGGCGAGGCTCGCTGTGGCCTTCGCGGCGCGCCGGTAGTGCTCGTACGCCCCGGCCGGGTCGCCGGTCTTCTCCAGCAGATGCGCCCGTACGGACAGCAACCGGTGATGCCGGGCCATCCGCTCGTCACCGTCCAAGGTGGACAGCAGGGCCAGGCCGGCCGCCGGGCCCTCGATCTCGGCGAGCGCGATCGCCCGGTTGAGGGTGACCATCGGGTTGGGCGCTATCCGTTCCAGGATGAGGTAGAGGGCGTGCACCTGCGGCCAGTTCGTCTCCTCGGCCGTGGCCGCGTCGGCGTGCGTGGCGGCGATGGCGGCCTGCAGCTGGTAGGGCCCCAGCGCCGGGCCGGCCAGCGACGCCTTGACCAGTTCGCTGCCCTCCTCGATCAGCGCGCGGTCCCACCGCGTACGGTCCTGCTTGTCCAGCGGCACCAGGTCGCCGGCCGCGGTCGTCCGTGCCTCCCGGCGGGCGTGGGTCAGCAGCATCAACGCGAGCAGCCCGGCCACCTCACCGTCCTCGGGCAGTTGCGCGTGCACCATCCTGGTCAACCGGATGGCCTCGCGCGCGAGGTCGGCGCGGTGCAACTCGCTGCCCGAGGAGGCCGTGTAGCCCTCGTTGAAGATCAGGTAGAGCACGTGCAGGACGACCCGCAGCCGCTCCTCGCGCTCCGCGCCGTCCGGCAGGCTGAAGGAGCTGCCGGCGGCCTTGATGCGCTGCTTGGCCCTGCTGATCCTGACCGCCATCGTGGCCTCCGGCACCAGGAACGCGCGGGCGATCTCGGCGGTGGTCAGGCCGCCGACCGCCCGCAGCGTCAGGGCGGTCTGGGAGGAGGCGGTCAGCGTCGGATGGCAGCACAGGAACAGCAGGACGAGCGTGTCGTCGGTGTCCGGCACGTCTTCGGGCACCACCTCGCCGGCCGTCGCCGACTCCCGCTCGCGGCGCGCGTGGTCGCTGCGTATCTGGTCGATGAACCGCCGGGACGCGACAGTCACCAGCCAGCCGCGCGGGTTGCCCGGCACCCCCTCGGACGGCCACTGCACGGTGGCGGCGAGGACGGCCTCCTGGACAGCGTCCTCGCACCCTTCGAACTGGCCGTACCGGCGGATCAACGTGCCGAGGACCTGCGGCGTGAGCTCACGCAGCAGGTCCTCGATGGCTGGTGCTGTCATGCCTCCAATTGTCCGTCAGCGAACATCACCTGCCGCACCTCGATCCCCAGCCCCTCGATCGCGGCGTCCGGGATCTGCGCCGCCAGCTCGATCGCCCGCTCCTTGTTCTCGCAGTCGATCAGGTAGAAGCCGCCCAGATACTCCTTCGCCTCCAGGAAGGGGCCGTCGGTCACGACCGGCTGGCCGTTGCGCACGGAGACCACGGCGGCCTGTGACGGGTCGACCAGCGCCTGCGTGGTGATCAGCTCGCCGGACTTCTTCACCGCCTCCATGAACCTGCCGTGGCCGGCACCGATCGCCGCCTTCTCCTCGTCGGTCAGCGCGTCCAGCACGTTCGGGTTGATGTGCATGCTGATCAGGAACTTCATCTCGTACTCCTCGTGGTTCGCGAGCCCGGCCGGGCCCTTCGACTGGTTGGTCGGAGCCGCCCCCGTCGTCTTGACGTCCCCGGCCGGAACGTTCGCCTGAGTCTTTCCCTCCGTACCCATGTCAAGAAGCTCCCGGCCGCTCCGACGGGGGGCATCACGATGGGTACGCTCGGCCACCGGTCACGGTCCGCCAGGACTGCTCTTCGACCAGCTCGCGGCTGCGCCAGCCGTCAGTGGTGCGGCACACGCGGTGGTGGTACCAGCCGCCGCCCCGCAGCAGCCCGGCGGTGTCAGCCGTCACCATCTCGCGTGACGGGGCCAGCGTGTCGGTGAACGCGGCGCTCACCGCGGCCTCGTCCCGTCCGTCGACGCCGGCCCCGTCGAAGCGGATGGTGACGGAGCCGATCAGGTGCAGCCGGCCGGGCCACCCGGACAGCACCTCGGCCAGCCACGCCGTGACCTCGGCGCGGCTGCCCCGGATGCCTCCCGCGGAGCGGTAGTCGATGACGGCATCGGGGGTGAAGACGTCGTCGAGGAGGTGCCACCGGCCGGAGTCGACGGCGCGGGCGTAGCGGCCCAGCAGGTCGATGATCTCCAGCCGGTCGGCGATCTCGCGAGGGTCCATCCCCGGATTCAACCAAACGCTTGGTAGGCAAGCTAGGGCGGACCATGGATGAGCATCCCGCCGCGCCGTCCGACGGGCGCCGGGCTCACCCGCATCGTGACGGCCGCGGAGCCCTGGGATGCCACCGAGTCGGCGGAGGAGTGGACGGACGCATGCGGCGCACCTTCCTGGTGCGCAGCTTCCAGCTGACGCCCGGAGCCCCCGCGGACGGCCTGGCGCTGGACGCGCTGCGCCGGCGGCCCATCGCCTCGACAGCGGCGAAGCTCGTCCACGCCGCCCGGACGGTGAACGAGCACGCGCGACGGACCGACCCCACGTTCGACGTCCACAGCTTGTCGGCGGACCGCATCCTGACCCACATCGGCCGGCGATGGGGCGCCGAACCCGGAACCCTGGACCTGCACGCGCTGGACCGGGGGATGGGCTCCCGGGACGTCCTGGTCGCCGCGGCCCGACCGTACCACCTCCTGGCAAGCTACAACCCGAACCTGATGGACGTGCGGATCGACCACCAGGACGCGAGTCCGCCACCACCCCGGTAGATCCTCGTCCCGCGTGTGGGGGCCGCGAGCTACGACCGCGCGGCCGCGATGATCATGACGAGGCCGAGCACCGCCAGGGCGAGGTTGGCGAACAGCGGCTGGGCGGCCAGGAGGTCCACCCGGGGCACGATCACCCGGTTGAAGAAGTTCAGGAACAAGCCCATGAACGGCTGGACGGCCAGATGGTCGATGGCGCCGCTGACGCCCTGGAGCAGCAGGATCAGGCCCGTCACCTGGATGGCTTTGCGCATGATCGGACACTATGACCCGGTCCTCTCCCGGCGGATCGGTCATCGGGATGGGGCCGGGAGACTTTCGTAGGGGGTGCCCTTCCGGGGGAAGCGGGCAGGGGAGAGGCGTGAGAGTGGTGGTCCTTTCCGACACGCACGCGCCCCGCCGCTGGCGCTCGTGCCCGCCCCGGGTGGCCGGGCACCTGCGCGGCGCCGACGTGATCCTGCACGCCGGAGACGTGTGCGTCGCCTCCGTGCTCGACGAGCTGGCGGCGTACGCGCCCGTCCACGTCGTCAAGGGCAACAACGACGGCCCGGACGTGACCGCGCCCGAGACGCTGGAGCTGACCCTGGACGGCCTGCGGGTCGGCATGATCCACGACAGCGGACCGGCCAAGGGCCGCCTGCCCCGGCTGCGCCGCCGCTTCCCCGGCGCGGACCTGGTGGTCTTCGGCCACTCCCACATCCCGATGGACGAGACGGGCGACGGCCTGCGCATCTTCAACCCCGGCTCGCCGACGGACCGCCGCCGCCAGTCCCACGGCACGGTCGGCCTGCTGACGATCGACCACGGCGCCCTCCAGGAGGCCCGGATCGTGCCTGTCACCCCATGAGGTACGGGGTCAGGCCGGGTTGACGCGGGTGGACTCGCGCAGGACGAGGCTGCACGGCACCGTGAGCACCCCGCGGGCCCGCGGCGCGCCGGCGATCGCCTCCAGCAGGTGCTCCGCCGCGATCCGGCCGATCTCGCCCAGGTTCATGTCCACGGTCGTCAACGGCGGGCGGCTGCCCTCCACCATGGGCTCCCAGTTGTCGAAGCCCACCACCGCCACGTCGTCCGGGATGCGCAGCCCCCGCTCCCGCAACGTCTCCGACACCCCCCGCGCGATCTGGTCGCTCCCGCAGAAGATCGCCTCCACGTCCGGGTGTGCCCGCAGCAGGATGTCGGCCCCCTGCCGCCCCCACTCCTCGGTCCACTCGCCGAACAGCGGCTCGCCCGCGGGCCGGGCGCCCGCCTCGGCCAGCGCCCCCGCCATGCCCTCCGCCCGCCGCCGGGCCGCCTCGAACCGCTCCGGGCCCGTCACGTGGCCGATCCGGGTGCGGCCGGTGGCGAGCAGGTGGCGGGCCGCGAGCGCCCCTCCGCCCCGGTCGTCGGGAATGACGGAGAAGTCGTCGTCCCCGGAGGACTGGGTCATCGCGTAGACCACCGGCACCGGCAGGTCCGCGCCGATGCTGGGCCGTGGCTCGGTGCGCCGGCCGGTGACGATGATGCCCTCCACGCGCCGCGCCAGCAGCCGCTCCACGTAGTGCTGCTCCCGGATCGGGTCGTCACGCGTGTCGCACATGAACACGGAGATCTGCCCCGCGCCGAGCGCGTCCTCCGCGCCGAGCATGACCGGGATGCTGAACCGGCCGAAGCTGTCGCCGGTCACCAGGCCCACCGTGTAGGTGCGGCCGGCCAGCAGGCCCTGCGCCAGCGGGTTCGGGCGGAACCCGAGGCGCTCGGCCGCGGCGCTCACCCGGGCCCGGGTCTCCTCGCGCAGCTTGCCGCGGCCGTTGAGCGCCTTGGAGGCCGTGCCGATGGAGACGCCGGCGGCCGCGGCCACCTCGCGGATGGTGACGACATGAGCCTGTTCAGAGGACAAACCTTTTCCTTTCCAACCACTCTCACTATAAGACTCTTGACGCTGACCTCGGCCTGGATCTACGTTCCCCTAAGGAAAACCTATTCCTTATTTTCCTTCGGGGCGAGTGAAGGAGCTCTATGGTCAACCCCCCTCAGGTCTGTGGCCCCGCCGTACCCACCCAGGGTGCCAAGGCGGTGTGGCGCCCGCTGGGCGTCCGTGACGTCGACATCACCGGCGGGCCGCTGGGCCGCTGGCAGCGGATCAATCGCGAGGCCAGCATCCCGCTCGGCCTGGAGCAGATGGAGCGCGCGGGCAGCGTGCCGAACCTGCGCCTGGCGGCGGGCGAGGCGGAAGGCGCCTACCAGGGGTACCGGTTCCAGGACTCCGACCTGTACAAGCAGCTCGAAGCGGTGGCCTGGGAGCAGGCCCGCCGGCCCGGATCCGGCTACCTGGAGTTCGTCGCCGAGTCGGCGGCCCTGCTCGGCCGGGCGCAGCGGGCCGACGGCTACCTCAACTCCCACTACCAGGTGGTCAAGCCCGACAAGATCTACGCCGAGCTGGAGTACAGCCACGAGATGTACTGCGCCGGCCACCTGTTCCAGGCCGCGGTGGCCGGGGCGCGGGCGGGCGGCGACGAGCGGCTGACGGCGGTGGCGCGCAGGCTGGCCGATCACCTGGTCGAGGTGTTCCTCAAGGGCGGCGACGACGGCATCGACGGCCACGCCGAGGTCGAGACCGCCCTGGTGGAGCTCTACCGGGTCACCGGCGAGCGCTCCTACCTCGACCTCGCGGGCAAGCTCATCGACAACCGCGGCAAGGGCCTGATCAAGGACAGCGGCATGGGCCCGCTGTACGCCCAGGACCACCTGCCGGTCAGGGAGGCCGACACCCCGGTCGGCCACGCCGTGCGCCAGCTCTACCTGGAGGCCGGCATCGTCGACGTCTACCTGGAGACCGGCGACGAGTCGCTGCTGGAGTGCTCGGTCCGCCGCTGGGAGGACATGGTCGCCACCAAGATGTACCTGACCGGCGGCGTCGGCTCCCGCCACGACGGTGAGGCGTTCGGCGAGCGCTACGAGCTGCCGCCGGACCGCGCCTACAACGAGAGCTGCGCGGCCATCGCCAGCATCCACTGGAACTGGCGGCTGCTGCTGGCCACCGGCCACGGTCGCTACGCCGACCTCATCGAGCGTGTCCTTCACAACGCCTTCGCCGCCTCCACCTCGGCCGACGGGCTGCGCTTCTTCTACGTCAACCCGCTCCAGCGCCGCGACGACACCGTCGAGGACGCCTACCTGGGGCGGCGGCGCGAGTGGTTCGCCTGCGCCTGCTGCCCGCCCAACATCATGCGCACGGTCTCCTCCCTCGGCCACTACATCGCCACGACGGCCGAGCGGGCGCTGCACGTCCACCAGTACGCGCCGGGCGCGATCCGCTCGGGCGACCTGGACCTCGCCGTCGCCACCGGCTACCCCTGGGCCGGCAAGGTGGTCTTCACCGTGGAGCGGGCCCCGGCCGGCCCGTGGTCGCTGGCGCTGCGCGTCCCCGCCTGGAGCGCCGGCGCCGCCACCGTCACCGTCGGCGGCGAGACCGTGCCGGCCGAGCCGGACGAGCGCGGCTACGCCGTCGTCACCCGCGAATGGCGGCTCGGCGACACGGTCGAGCTCGACCTCGACCTGACGCCCCGCCTCACCTACCCCAACCGGCGGATCGACGCCGTGCGCGGCACGGCGGCCGTCGAGCGCGGGCCGCTCGTCTACTGCTTCGAGCAGATCGACCAGCGGGCCGACGTGGACGACCTCGCGCTCGACCCGCGGGCCGAGCTGCGCGTGGTCGACAAGGAGGACGTGCCGGGCCTCGGCCGGACCGTCCTCATCGAGGCCGGCGCGTACGCGGCCGACCCGCCCACCCTCGCCTACACCGGTACACCCCCCACGAGCACGCCCCCCACTCGTGTCACCGCCACCGCCGTCCCCTACTACCAGTGGGACAACCGCGGCGCGGGCGCGATGCGGGTCTGGCTGCCCCTCGCGTAAGGAACCACCAGATGAATCGACGTGATCTGTTCAGGATCGGCGGGCTGGCCGCGCTCGGCGCCGCGGCGGCGGCCTGCGGGGGCGGCGGCGCCGGCGGCTCGAAGGGCGGCACCCAGCTCCAGTTCATGTACTGGGGGTCCACCTTCGAGAAGACGGCCGTGGAGAAGATGCTCCGGCAGTACGAGCAGAAGAACGCGGGCGTCAAGGTCAAGGCGCTGTTCACGCCCGACGAGTACGACGTCAAGCTCAACACCCTGGTCGCCAGCGGCCGGGTGCCCGACGTCGGCTACGTGCCCATGGGCATGTCGTTCCGGCTGGCCGAGCAGGGCACGCTGGTCAACCTGTTCCCGTACGTGAAGAAGTACCCGCAGCTCGCCGGCTGCCTGCCGGACGCCTACCTGTGGTCCGGCCAGGACAAGCTGCACGGGCTGGCCACCGCCAACGAGGTCATGCTGCTCTGGTACGCCAAGGACGCCCTGGCCGAGGCCGGCGTCGCGCCGCCGCCCGCCGACGCCGCCGCGGCCTGGTCGTGGGACCAGCTCGTCCAGAACGCCTACAAGCTGACGGTCGACCAGAACGGCAAGCACCCCGACGAGTCCGGGTTCGACCCCAAGCAGATCCGGCAGTTCGGCATCTCCAGCAGCATCACCTACGGCGCCGCCTGGTACGGCTTCCTGCGCAGCAACGGCGCCGACTTCGCCGACGAGGCGGGCAAGCGCTGCCTGCTGGACACGCCCGAGGCGATCAAGGTGTTCCAGAACCTCCAGGACCTCGTCTACAAGCACCGGGTCATGCCCGGCCCCGGCCAGCTCGCCGCCACCGGCGACGACGTGCCCGGCACGAACGTGCTGCTCAAGACCAAGCGGGTGGCCATGGTCGTCGACGGCCACTGGTCGCTGCTGGACATGAACCAGAGCAAGGTGAACTTCGGGATCGGCGTGCTGCCCAAGTACGGCGAGCCGTTCACCACGACCCAGGTGGCGGGCGCGTCGGCGGTCTTCGCCGGCAGCAAGCACGTGGAGGAGGCGGTCGAGCTGTTCGCCTTCCACAACGACCCGCGCTACGTGGACCTGTACCAGCAGGGCCTGTGGATGCCGCAGGAGAAGAAGTACTACGAGGACTCCGCGGCCGTGGACTCCTGGACGAAGAACGCGGCGCACCCGACCGAGTTCCGCACGGCGGTCGTCGACTACACCCGCGAGCACGGGGTCCCCGACATGCGCAACCGGATCAAGAACATGTCGTCCATCTCCAGCGACGTGCTGACCCCGGCGCTGCAGGAGATCGAGTCGGGCAAGCGGCCCGCCGCGGACGTGCTCAAGGAGGCCACCCCGAAGATCACCGCGATGCTGCAGGGCTGGCACCACACCCAGGAGCTCTAGATGCGCAGGTTCGAGGCGCGATGGGGCGTCCTCATGGCGCTGCCCGCGATCCTCGGGTTCGTCATCTTCACGGTCGGCCCGATGATCGCGTCGTTCTTCTTCAGCCTGACCGACTGGCAGGTCGGCGGCGCGCCCACGTACGTGGGCCTGGACAACTACACGGCCCTCGCCGACGACCCGCTGTTCTGGAAGTCGCTCGGCGCCACCACCTACTACACGCTCGGCGCGGTGCCGCTCACGCTGATCGTCAGCTTCGCGGTCGCCATGCTGCTCAACCAGAAGGCCCGCGGCCTGCCGCTGTGGCGGACGATCTTCTACCTGCCGACGCTGGTCCCGGCCATCGCCAACGTGGTGCTCTGGATCTGGATCTTCAACCCGGACTTCGGGCTGCTCAACTCCCTGCTGCGCGAGGCCGGCCTGCCGACCTCGCAGTGGGTCTACAGCGAGGAGATGGCCGTCCCGTCGCTGATCATCATGAGCACGTGGGGCTTCGGCAACACCATGGTGATCTTCCTGGCGGGGCTCCAGGGCGTGCCGCGCCACCTGTACGAGGCCGTGTCGATCGACGGCGGCGGGCCGTGGCGGCGCTTCTGGCACGTGACGCTGCCCATGATGACCCCGACCATCTTCTACAACCTGGTGGTCGGCGTCGTCGGCACCTTCCAGGTCTTCACCCAGGCGTACGTGATGACCGAGGGCGGACCCAACCAGGCCACGCTCTTCTACGTCTACTACATCTTCCGCAAGGCCTTCACCGAGAGCGAGATGGGCTACGCCAGCGCCCTCGCCTGGGTGCTGTTCATGATCATCATGGTGGTGACGTTCCTCATGTTCCGCAACGCCCGGCGCTGGGTCTACTACGAGATGGCGGGCGCCCGATGACCGCGCTCGCGGCGCCGGAGAAGACGCGACCGCGGGGCGTCGCGCCGACCGCCGGGCTGCGCCGGCCGCGCCGGTACGGCAGGGCGCTGCTGTACGTGGGGCTGACCCTCGGCGCGATCCCGACGCTCCTGCCGTTCGTGTGGCTGGTGCGCAGCGCGCTCATGACCGACGCCCAGATGTTCGTCGCCCCGCCGGAGTGGATCCCGCGCCCGTTCCAGTGGTCCAACTTCGGTGAGGCGCTCACCGCCCAGCCGTTCGGCCTCTACCTGCTCAACACCGTGATCATCGCCGTCGTCTGCGTGATCGGCACGGTGTTCACCTGCTCGGTGGCCGCCTTCAGCTTCGCCCGGCTGCGCTGGAAGGGGCGCAACGCCGTCTTCGCGCTGCTGCTCACCGGCGTGATGCTGCCGTACGCCGTGACGATCATCCCGACGTTCGTCATGTGGCAGCAGCTGGGGGCGATCGACACGTTCGTCCCGCTCACCGTGCCGGCCTGGTTCGCCGGAGCGGGGGGCGGCGTGTTCAACGTGTTCCTGCTCCGGCAGTTCTTCCTGACGATCCCGTTCGAGCTGGACGAGGCCGCCTACATCGACGGCGCCTCGCCGTGGCGGGTCTACTGGACGATCGTCATGCCGCTGTCCAAGCCGGCCATCGTGGTCGTCACGATCTTCACCTTCATCGGCACCTGGAACGACTTCCTGGGGCCGCTGCTCTACCTGCAGGACGAGGAGAAGTACACGCTCTCGCTCGGGCTGGCCTCGTTCCAGAGCGTGTTCATCACGCAGTGGGGCTACCTCATGGCCGCCTCCGCGGCAGTCATCGCCCCGATCATCGCGCTCTTCTTCTTCCTGCAGCGCTACTTCATCGAAGGAGTCACGCTCACCGGCATCAAGAACTGAGAAGAGGTCCCATGAAACGATTAACGGCCGCCGTCGTCCTGCTCCTCGCCTCGATCCTCGTCCCGCTCGGCGTCGGCGCGCCCGCCGCGCACGCCCTGTCCGCCGCCCAGGTCGTCGACATGTACGGCAGGGTCGTCAACGACTACGGCGTCAAGCTCGTGGACTGGCAGGGCTACCTGGCCAACCCGTACATCGAGCTGACCGTCAAGCCCCCGCAGGACGCCCGGTTCCCGGTCACGATCGACCTCAAGGCCGAGGGCACCTCCCGCCTGATGATGGACCTGCCCAGCCAGCTCACCGCCACCGGCGCCACCAAGACGCTGACCTTCGCGAGCGCGAGCGAGCAGAAGACGTTCAAGCTGGCGATCCACTCCAAGCGCGGGCCCGGCGCCGACGAGCAGCACACGCTGCGGCTGTCGGCCAGGGACGCGGGCGGAGCCACGTTCCAGCAGAGCATGCCGATCATGGTGCAGCAGGACGAGAAGACCGCGCTGGAGCCGTCGATCCCCATCACCTTCGACTACCGCTACGACACGATCACCGGCTACTTCTCCGACCCGGCCTTCCGCACGGCCGCCGAGGAGGCGGTCAAGGACTGGTTCCGCTTCTTCGACGTCCAGCCGTTCGACAGCGTGGCGGCCGGGGCCGAGACCAACCACCTGCCGGGCAACGACTGGCAGAACACGATCACCGTCACGAACGGCTCCGCCTACACCGGCATGTACGTGTTCTTCCGCGGCATCCAGTCCCCGTACTCGACCGGCTACCCGGCCGCCAACGGCAAGTACCACACCCGAGGCGGCTCGCAGGTCGCCGGCCCGCTCCACCGCTCCACCGCGATGATCTTCGAGTACGACGAGGCCGGCAAGCGGCTGTTCACCTCCCTGGCCGACGAGGACTGGTACAAGACCGACATCGCGGGCCCCGTCCTCGACGTCCACGGCCTGGTCATGCACGAGTACGGCCACGCCGTCGCCTTCCACAGCGACTGGGCCGGCATGCGCTCCTACGTCTCGGGCGGCGGCAACGACCCGGACGTCGTCGAGTACCAGGGCTACCCGGTGCCCCTCGACAGCAGCTACCACATCCCCGGCGACCAGAAGTACTGGGACCGGATCAGCGGCCAGAGCGGCGGCTGGACCCACCTGTTCCCGACCCGCCGGTGGATGATGACCAAGCTGTCCCTGCTCGTCGCCGAGAACGCCGGCTGGAAGCTGAACCGCAACCTCACCCCGTTCCTCAAGCCGTCGATCGTCACGGCCTCCCTGCCGCAGGCGTCGCCCGGCCAGGCCTACCGGCAGACGCTGACCGCCAAGGGCGGCGTGCCGTTCTACGACTGGCAGGTCACCTCCGGCTCGCTGCCGCCGGGCCTGTCGCTCGACCGCTTCACCGGCGCGATCAGCGGGACGCCCACGACGGCCGGCACGTACGGCTTCACCGTGCGCCTTCGCGACTACGACAAGCTGAGCACCCCGGTCACGAAGACCTTCCAGCTCACGGTCGGCGGGGGCGGCGGCACGTCCGTCAACGTGGCCGGCGGCGCGACCCCGTCGGCCTCGTACACCTCGGCCTGGGAGAGCGTCGCGGCCGTCAACGACGGGATCGACCCGCCGCGCTCGAACGACACCGTCAACCCCCGCTGGGGCACCTGGCCGAACACCGGCCAGCAGTGGGCCGAGCTGACCTGGCCGTCCGCGCAGACCCTCAGGTCCGCCGACGTGTACTTCTTCGACGACGCCGACGGGGTGCGCCTGCCCGCCTCCTGGAAGCTCCAGCAGTGGAACGGCTCGGCGTACGTGGACATCCCGGGCACCTATCCGGTCGCGGCCGACGCCTACAACCACGTGACCTTCACCGGCGTGACCACGACCCGACTCAGGGTCGTGCTCCAGAGCGGCCAGGGCTCGGTCGGGCTGCTCGAAGTCAAGGCGAACACCTAGGAAAGGACCTCATGAGGAAGACCGCCATCGTCACCGCGCTGGCCGGGCTGCTGGGTGCCCTCTCGGTACCCGCTCCCGGCCTCGCGGCCCGGCAGGCCGCGCCGAACCTCGACGTCTTCGACATCTTCTACCGCAACGTCAACGGCTACGGCGTGCAGCTCGTCGACTGGCAGGGCTACCTGGCCAACCCGTACGTCGAGCTGACCGTGCGGGCGCCCAAGACGCCGGGCATCGCCTACCCGCTGACCGTGGACCTCAAGGCCGAGGGCACGTCACGGCTGATGTTCAACACGCCGAGCGAGCTGACCGCGACCGGGGCGACGAAGTCCTTCACCCTCACCGGGCCGGCCGACCGGGAGGTGGTGCGGCTGGCCATCCACTCCAAGCAGGGTCCCGGCCAGGACGAGCAGCACAAGTGGATCATGAAGACCACCGACGCGACCGGCGCGACGGCCACCCAGACCATGCCCATCCGGGTCCAGCAGGACGAGAAGAAGAAGCTGGAGCCGACCGTCCCGATCGACTTCGACTACCGCTACGACACGATCACCAAGTACTTCTCGGACCCCGGCGTCCGCAAGGCCGCCGAGACGGCCGTGCGCAACTGGTTCGCCTTCTTCGACCTCAAGCCGTTCGACACCGTCCCGGCCGGCGACGAGGTCACGCGGCTGCCGGGCGACGACTGGCAGAACGAGGTGGAGGCGAGCAACGCCAAGCCGTACAACGGGATGTACGTCTTCTTCCGCGGCATCCAGACGCCGTACTCGACGGGCTTCCCGACGATCAACGGCAAGTTCCACACCCAGGACGGCAAGCCCACGCCGTACCACCGCTCGACCAGCATGATCCTGGAGTACGACGAGCAGCTCATGAAGCTGTTCACCTCGCTGCGCGACGAGGACTGGTACAAGACCGACCTCGGCTCGGTCATCGACGTCCACGGGCTGGTCATGCACGAGTACGGCCACGCCGTCGCCTACCACAGCGACTGGGAGGGCATGGCGAAGTACGTCGAGAGCAAGGGCCGCGACGACCAGGAGGTGATCGACTACCAGGGCTACCCGGTGCCGCTCGACTCCAGCTACCACGTGCCCGGCGACGAGCCGTACTGGGACCGGCTGAGCGGGCAGAGCGGCGGCTGGCGGCACGTGTTCCCGACCAGGAGGTGGGAGCTGACCAAGCTGTCCCTGCTCATCGCGGAGAACGCCGGCTGGAAGCTCAACCGGAAGCTCACGCCGTTCCTCAAGCCGTCCATCGAGACGGGCTCGCTCGGCCGGGCCACCGCCGGCCGGCCATACGAGCAGCGGCTGGCGGCCAAGGGCGGCGTGCCGTTCTACGACTGGCAGGTCACGAGCGGCGCGCTGCCCGAGGGAGTGACGCTCGACCGGTTCACCGGCGCCCTCGCCGGCACGCCGGCCAAGGCGGGCACCTTCACCTTCACCGTGCAGCTCAGGGACTACGACAAGCTCAGCACGCCCGTGACCAAGGACTACACGCTCACCGTCCGATAAGCGACGCCATGTCCTGACATTGCCCCTGACCAGATCACATTTCATGACTTTTCGGGTCTTGTTATGGCAGGACCTCTTGCAAAGCGCACACGATCTCTTCACCCTCGACCCGTAGGCGTAAAGATCAGCTCTACCCCGGCGGGGGCCCGCCCCCGCCGGGTGTGAAGGAGAGCGTGTGCCGAACACCCCCCGCCGGCGTGCGATCCTGACCGGGATCATCGCCGTCCTCACCCTCATCCTGCCGCTGGGCGCCCCCGCCCTGGCGGCGCCCGCGGCCGCCACGACCGGCGCGGCCGGCGCGGACAAGATCAGTCCCACCGTCCAGGCCGAGCTGGCCGACGACGGCAAGGCCACCTTCTGGGTACGCCTCAAGGGCGCCGCCGACCTCAGCGCCGCCCGCCGGGCCAGGACCAAGGAGGCCAAGGCCGAGCAGGTCTTCGAGGCCAAGACCGAGCAGGCCCGGACCTCGCAGGCCGGCGTGCGCAAGCTCCTGGACTCCCAGGACGCCGACTACACCTCTTACTGGATCGTCAACGCCGTACGCGTCACCGCCGGGGCCAAGCTGGCCGCCGAGCTCGCCAAGCTGCCCGAGGTCACCGGCATCGAGCCGGTCCGCACGCTGACGCTGCCCAAGCCGGACCCGGGCAAGGCGGAGGCGCGGGTCAAGGCCGTCGAGTGGAACATCGACCGCATCGGCGCCCCGCGCGTGTGGAGCGACCTGCGCGACCGCGGCGAGGGCATCGTCGTCGCCCACATCGACTCCGGCGCCCAGTTCGACCACCCCGAGCTGGCCGCCGCCTACCGGGGGCGCAACGCCGACGGCTCCTACACCCACGACTACAACTGGTTCGACCCCGCCCACATCTGCCCGCGCGCCGCGCCGTGCGACAACAACGGCCACGGCACGCACACGATGGGCACCATGGTCGGCGCCGACGGCATCGGCGTCGCACCCGGCGCCAAGTGGATCGCCGCCAAGGGCTGCGAGGTCAACACCTGCACCGACGCCTCCCTGCTCGCCGCCGGCCAGTGGGTTCTCGCCCCCACCGACCTCAACGGCGCCAACCCGCGGCCTGACCTCGCGCCGGACATCGTCAACAACTCCTGGGGCGGCGACGGCTTCGACCCCTGGTACAAGGAGACCGTCGAGGCGTGGGTGGCGGCCGGCATCTTCCCCGCCTTCGCCAACGGCAACGAGGGTCCCGCCTGCCGGACCAGCGGCTCGCCCGGCCAGTACGTGAGCAGCTACAGCGCGGGCGGCTTCGACGTCAACAACGCGGTCTACGCCCGCTCCAGCAAGGGCGAGGGCGAGAACGGCGAGATCAAGCCGAACATCGCCGCCCCGGCCGTGAACGTGCGCTCCTCCGTGCCCGGCGGCGGCTACGACTCCTACACCGGCACGTCCATGGCCTCGCCGCACGTCGCGGCCACCGTGGCGCTCATCTGGTCGGCCGCGCCCGCCCTCCAGGGCGACGTGGCGGCCACCCGGCCGCTGCTCGACGGCACCGCGATCGACGTGAACGACACCTCCTGCGGCGGCACCGCCGCCGACAACAACGTCTGGGGCGAGGGCCGGCTCGACGCCTACGCCGCCGTTCAGGCCGCGCCCCGCGACGGCGTCGGCGACCTGGCCGGGACCGTAACCTCCACCACGGGCACCTCGACCGGCGGCCCCGTGGCCGGCGTCACCGTCACCATCACCGGCCCGGTCACCCGCACCGCCGTGACCGGCCAGGACGGCACGTACGCCGTGCCGCGCCTGCTGCCCGGCGACTACCGGATCACGGCCGAGAAGTTCGGCTACGCCGCCGGCGAGGCCACCGCCACGATCACCGCCGGCCGGCGCGCCACCGCGGACGTCTCCCTGGTCCAGCAGCCCTCCGCGGTCGTGTCCGGCACGGTCACCACGGCCGGCACGCCGGAGCCCGGCGCCAAGGTGGAGGCCGCCGGCACGCCGGTCAGCACCGTCACCGACGCCGCCGGCCGCTACCGGCTGTCGCTCCCGCACGGCGAGTACACCATCACCGTCACCCCGTCCTCCCGCTGCGCCCGCGGCGCCTCCGTGGGCGTCACGCTGTCCGGCGACACGGTCCAGGACATCGAGCTGGGGCTGCGCGGCGACAACTTCGGCTACACCTGCCGCACCGGGGCCGAGCCGTACGTGGCGGGCACCGACAAGCTCGCCCTCACCGGCGACGACGACGCCCAGCAGGTGACGCTGCCCTTCCCGGTCCCGTTCTACGGCACGGGACAGGCCAAGGCGTGGATCGCCACCAACGGCATGGCCACCTTCGCCGCCGACAAGGCCACCAGCGGCGGCAACGGCCGGCTGCCCACCGCCGGCACGCCCAACAACGCCGTCTACCCGTACTGGGACGACCTGGTCGTGGACGCCAACGCCGGCGTCTACACCGGCGTCACCGGCACGGCGCCGCACCGCCAGTTCGTGATCGAGTGGCGCAACGTCAAGTACTACAACGACGCCACGCAGCGCATCTCCTTCGCCGCCCTGCTCGGCGAGGACGGCACCGTCAGCTACCGCTACAAGGGCGTCGACAGCCAGCGCGACCAGGGCACCAGCGCCACCATCGGCATCGAGAACGCGACCGGCGCCGACGGCATGCTCTACTCCTACGAGGAGCCCGCCCTCACCGACGGCCAGAGCCTCACCTTCACCGCCAGCCGGCACGGCCTGGTCGTCGGCGTCGTCACCGACGCCAACGACGGCGACCCGCTGCCCGGCGCCACGGTGAAGATCGGCGACGTGGCCACCCTCACCACCGGCCCCGACGGCGCCTTCTCCGGCCAGCTCCTCGCCGGCGACTACCAGGTCGAGGTGTCCAAGGAGAACTACGGCACCTTCACCAAGCCCGTCACCATCGCCCCGGCCACGATCACCCGCATCGACACGGCTCTGGTCACCGGCCGGGTCAGCTCCTCCGTCGGCGAGATCACCCTGGTGATGCCCGCCGAGGCCAGCCGGACACGCACCTTCGAGCTGACCAACCTCGGCTCGACCACCGCCTACACCGTCGCCGCCGATCCCGCGCAGGGATGGCTCGCCGTCACGCCCACGTCCGGCGACCTGGCCAAGGGACAGCAGGTCACGCTGAAGGTCACCGCCTCCAGCGCCGGCCTCCAGCCCGGCACGCTGCGCAGCGGCAAGCTGCTCATCAGGTCGGCCAGCGGACGGCAGCCCGTCATCGAGGTCAAGGTGACGGTCGTCGTGCCCAAGCTCCAGGTCGCGGTGGACGTGGGCGCGAACAAGGGCGCGGTGGACGCCGGCGGCGACGCCTGGACGGCCGACCGCAAGTACACCCAGGGCGGCCACGGCTACGTCGCCACCTCCAACCGCACCCAGTCCACGTCCAAGACCATCAAGGGCACCGACGACCAGGCGCTGTTCCGCACCGCCCGCGAGGGCATGCTGGAGTACCGCTTCGACGGCGTGCCCGCCGGCACCTACACCGTCGAGCTTGACTTCGCCGACCTCCGCTCGACGGGCATCGGCAAGCGCGTCTTCGACGTGCTGGTCGAGGGGCAGCTCGCCATCCCGGCGCTCGACCTCGCCCTGGAGGCCGGCACGTACACGGCCGTGAGCAGGCAGTACACGGTGAAGGTCACCGACGGCCAGCTCAACGTCCGCTTCGCCACCCGGCAGGGCGACCCGATCCTCAACGCCATCCGCGTCTCCGAGCGGCCGGACAAGGCGACCTCCTGACGGACCGGGCGCGACTCGCCCCGCCGATGCGGGGCGAGTCGTGACCGCGGGCCGATCCTTCCTTGACCCGGCTACGGGTATTCCTGGTGGAAGGCGTCACGCGCGGGGGCACGACGCCGGGACGCAGCAGGGGGAGGACCGGGTGACGACACAGAAGCCGGCCGCCGACGAGCCGATGACCTCACCGCTCGCTCCGGTCAAGAAGCGCCGGGTGGGCGCGGTGCTCGCGAACTGGATGTCCACGACCGACCACAAGGTCATCGGTTATCTCTACCTGATCACGTCCTTCGGGTTCTTCCTGGCGGCCGGCGTGATGGCCATGATCATCCGGGCCGAGCTGTTCGCGCCGGGGCTGCAGTTCGTCTCGGCCCAGCAGTACAACCAGCTTTTCACCATGCACGGCGCTATCATGCTGCTGCTGTTCGCCACGCCGCTGTTCGCGGGGTTCGCCAACGTCATCATGCCGTTGCAGATCGGTGCGCCGGACGTGGCGTTCCCACGGCTGAACGCGGTGGCGTACTGGCTGTTCCTGTTCGGCGGGCTGATGGCGGTCTGGGGCTTCGTGGTGCCGCTGGGAGCAGCGGACTTCGGCTGGTTCGCCTACACGCCGCTGTCGTCGATCACGTTCTCGCCCAGCCTGGGCGGCGACTTCTGGATCATGGGCCTCTCCCTGTCGGGGGTCGGCACGATCCTCGGGTCGGTCAACTTCATCACCACGATCATCTGCATGCGGGCGCCCGGCATGACGATGTTCCGCATGCCGATCTTCACCTGGAACACGCTGCTGACCAGCATGATGGTGCTCATGGCGTTCCCGGTGCTGGCCGCCGCGCTGCTGGCGCTGGAGATCGACCGGAAGTTCGGCACGCACATCTTCGACGGGTCGAGCGGCGGGCCGATCCTGTGGCAGCACCTGTTCTGGTTCTTCGGCCATCCCGAGGTCTACATCATCGCGCTGCCGTTCTTCGGCATCGTCACCGAGGTCATCCCCGTCTTCAGCCGCAAGCCGCTGTTCGGCTACATGGGCCTGATCGGCGCGACGATCGCCATCGCGGGCCTGTCGATGACCGTGTGGGCGCACCACATGTTCCCCACCGGCCAGGTGCTGCTGCCGTTCTTCTCGTTCATGACCTTCCTCATCGCCGTGCCGACCGGGGTGAAGTTCTTCAACTGGATCGGCACCATGTGGCGGGGACACCTGAGCTTCGCGACGCCGATGATGTTCGTGATCGGCTTCCTCGTCACGTTCCTGCTGGGCGGCCTGACCGGGATCATCCTGGCCTCGCCGCCGCTGGACTTCCACATCACCGACACCTACTTCGTGGTGGCGCACTTCCACTACGTGGTGTTCGGCACGGTGGTGTTCGCGATGTTCGCGGGCTTCTACTTCTGGTGGCCCAAGATGACCGGCCGCATGCTGAACGACCGGCTCGGCAAGGTGCACTTCTGGATGCTGTTCGTCGGCTTCCACACGACCTTCCTCATCCAGCACTGGCTCGGGGTGGCCGGGTTCCCGCGCCGCTACGCCGACTACAGCGCCACCGACGGGTTCACCTTGCTGAACGAGATCTCCTCGCTGGGCGCGTTCCTGCTGGGCCTGTCCACGCTGCCGTTCCTCTACAACATCTGGAAGACCGCCCGCCACGCCCCGCGCGTCACGGTGGACGACCCCTGGGGGTTCGGCAACTCGCTCGAATGGGCCACCTCGTGCCCGCCGCCGCGGCACAACTTCACCTTCATGCCGCCGATCCGATCGGAGCGTCCCGCCTTCGATCTGCACTACCCGCGCGAACCCCTGGAACCGGCCGCGTGACCGGGGGCGAGGTTTAGGGAGTTCCCTTTGTGCCATATGCACTGCGTGGGACGACACGCCGGAAGGGGCGCCTGTGATGGTGGAAGGTACGCGGCAGAAGCGGCATGAGAGGCCGGCCAGGCCGCACGTCGTGGTGGTGGGCGGGGGCTTCGCGGGGCTCCGCGCCACCCGCGAGCTCGCCCGCGGGGGAGCTCGGGTCACGCTCGTCGACCACCATCCCTACACCACCTTCCAGCCGCTGCTGTACCAGGTGGCGACCGCCGCCATGGCCGCCGGCGACGTGACCTTCCCGCTGCGGGCCTTCGCGGCGAAGTACCCGCGCGTGCGCGTGCACGCGGCCGGGCTCGGCAAGCTGCTCCTCGCCCAGAAGCAGGTGGAGCTCACCGACGGCGCCGTCCTCGACTACGACTACCTGGTCCTCGGCACCGGAGTCTCCACCAACTGGCTCGGCATCGAGGGCGCAGAGAAGAACGCGCTGCCCCTGTACTCGGTGCGCGACGCCGAGACGCTGCGTTCGCGGCTCCAGCGCTGCCTGGAGGACACCGCCATGGGCAAGCGACCGAGCACCCACGTGGTGGTCGTGGGCGGCGGGGCCACCGGGGTGGAGATCTCGGGAACCATGGCCGAGCTGCGGGCGCGGACGATCCCGCTCACCCATCCGGAGATCAAGCCCGACCAGACCAGCGTCACCCTGGTCGAGCGGTTCGACTACGTGCTGGCTCCGTACAAGCCGAGCCTGCGGGACGCCGCCGCGCGGGCGCTGCGCAAGCGCGGGGTGCGGCTGCGGCTCGGGGCGACCGTCGCCTCCGTCGAGCCGGACGCGGTCGTCCTGGCCGACGGCACGCGCCTGCACAGCGACGTGACCGTCTGGGCGCTGGGCGTGACCGCCCCCAAGGAGGTCGCCGACTGCGGCCTGCCCCAGGGCAAGGGCGGCCGAGTCATCGTCACCGAGACGCTGAACCTCGGCGAGCACCCCGAGGTCTACGTCGTCGGCGACCTCGCGCTGCCGCCGGAGCCGCTGCCGCAGCTCGCCCAGCCGAGCATCCAGATGGGCGAGCACGCCGGCAGGCAGATCCTCGCCGCGGCGCGGGGCCGCGCCACCGTGCCGTTCCGGTACAAGGACCCCGGCATCATGGCGATCGTCGGCCGCGCCCAGGCCGTCGTGCAGCTGTCCAACGGCTTCACCTTCCGCGGGCTGCCGGCCTGGCTCGCCTGGATCTTCCTGCACGTCGCGTACCTGCTCGGCGGGCGCAACCGGGCCAGCGTGCTCGTCAACTTCTTCTGGCGCTACTTCGGGCCGCGCAGGAGTCGCGCCTCGGTCGCGGAGTGACTCATCGGAGGTGCGGATCATGCGGAGAGCGGACAGCGGGAGTGTGCTGTTCATCGGCAACGCCACCACGCTCATCCGGTACAACGGCTACACCCTGCTGACGGACCCGAACTTCCTGCACCGCGGGCAGCGGGCCCACCTGGGTTACGGCCTCACCTCGCGCCGCCTCACCGACCCGGCCGTGGAGCTGGAGGACCTGCCGCCGCTCGACGCGGTGATCCTGTCACACCTGCACGGCGACCACTGGGACCGCGTGGCGCGCGACGGCCTCGACAAGGCCACGACCATCGTCACCACGAGACACGCCGCGCGGCGGCTCCGGCGGCAGGGCTTCGAGCGGGCCGTCGGCCTGAAGACCTGGCAGGAGCACCAGCTGCGCAACGCGACGGGGGCGCTCACCATCACCTCGGTGCCCGCCCGGCACGCGCAGGGCCCGGTGGAGGCGCTGCTGCCGCCGGTGATGGGCAGCGTGCTGGAGTTCCGCAGCGAGGGCCGCATCGACCTGCGGCTGCACATCAGCGGGGACACCCTGCTGGACCACCGCCTGCACCAGATCCCGAAGCGCTTCCCGGACCTCGACGTGGGCATCGTCCACCTGGGCGGCACCAAGCTGCTCGGCACGGTGATGGTCACCATGGACGGGCGGCAGGGCGCGGACTGGGTGGACCTGATCGGTCCCGGGCGGGTCCTGCCGGTTCACTACGACGACTACACGGTCTTCAGCTCGTCCCTGGAGGACTTCCGGAGTCACATGGAGCACTCCGGCCACGGCGACCGGGTCGTCTACCTGGACCGCGGCGACACCTGGACCCTCCCGGTCCGTCCCACGGCCCGGACCCGGAGCTGAGGGCCGCCGGCGCGGAGGCACGTCAGCCGGAAGCGGACCGCTGGCACCAGGTGCGGACCGTGCCGGCCCTCACGCGACATTCCTCGGGGCAGTGACCGGGGCGGCGTGGTGGCGGGCGGTGCCGGGCGGGACACGGGTTAGGGTGCTGGCATGCCTACCGCACTGATCACCGGCGCGACCGCCGGCCTCGGCGCCGCCTTCGCCCGGCGGCTGGCCGCCGACGGCTTCGGCCTCGTCCTCGTGGCGCGCGACGAGCAACGACTCGGCGAGGCCGCCGACCGGCTCAAGCTCAGGTACGGCGTGAGCGTCGAGGTGCTCCCCGCCGACCTCGCCACGGAGGAGGGGCTGTCCCGGGTGGAGGACCGGCTGCGCGAGGACGACGGCCGGCAGGTCGACCTGCTCGTCAACAACGCCGGCTTCGGTCACCCCGGGGCGTTCCTCGACGTGCCGGTCGAGGACGAGCTGCGCATGCTCAAGCTTCACTGCGAGGCCGTGCTGCGGCTGACGCTGGCCGTCCTGCCCGGGCTGAGGCGGCGCGGCAGGGGAGGCGTGATCAACGTGGCCTCGGTCGCCGCGTTCTTCACCCGCGGCACCTACAGCGCCTCCAAGGCGTGGGTGGTGAACTTCAGCGAGTCCGTCGCGGTCGAGGTGCACGAGCCCAAGGTCCGGATCATGGCGTTGTGCCCGGGGTTCGTGCGGACCGAGTTCCATGAGCGGGCCTCGATGGACGTGTCCGGCATCCCGGACTTCCTGTGGCTCGACGCCGACGCCGTGGTCGGCGCCGCCATGCGGGACCTCGCGCTGGGCAGGCGCGTCTCGGTGCCCGACGCCCGCTACAAGGCCATCGTCGCCGTCGGCAAATTCGTGCCCCGCGGCCTGGCGGGCGCCGTCTCCGCCCGCCTCGGCCGCCGCTGACCCACGGTCCGGCCGGGAAGAACAGGCCGGGAAGAACGATCCGGCCGGGAAAAAAGGCGGGCCCCCGCCGCGGGAGGGGGTCGCGGTGGGGGCCCAGTCGGTGACGAGCGTGGCTCGTCACCGACACCTTGGGAGATCACAGGCCCCGGGCGTCACAGGGCCGGGGACCACTGATGGGGACTACAGGCCGCGGTTCTGCTCGTGGCCGATCGACAGACCGCTGGTCGGGTCGAAGAAGTGCAGGTTGTGCGTGTCCAGGACCAGGTCGATGCTCTGGCCGGGGCGGACGTGGCTGCGGGCGTTGACGCGCGCGGTCCACAGCGACTTGTCGCCCACCAGCGGCAGCGTGGCCTCGTCGTCGTCGCCCTGGTCGGCGGCGGCGACGGTGTCCTTGTGCTCGACCGGCGGGGCGTCGATGAGGAACAGCACGTTGATCTCGGAGCCCAGCTCCTCCGTGACCTCGGCCTTGACGGGCAGCGTGGCCCAGCCGTTGGCGTGGCTGCCGGCGGAGGCGGCGTCCTCGAAGTCGGAGGGACGGATGCCCAGGATGATCTTCTTGCCGATGAACTTGTCGAGGCCCGGCTTGTCGGTGAACGTCGAGTCGGGGATCGACAGCCTGATGTCGGCGAACGTCACGGCGGCGCCGTTGTCGTCGCGCACCAGCTCGGCGGTGGCGAAGTTCATCGACGGGGAGCCCATGAAGCCGGCGACGAACAGGTTGACCGGCTTGTCGAACAGGTTCTGCGGGGTGTCCACCTGCTGGAGCAGGCCGTCGCGCAGGACGCAGACGCGGTCGCCCAGCGTCATGGCCTCGACCTGGTCGTGGGTGACGTACACGGTCGTGACGCCGAGGCGCTCGTGCAGCGTGTTGAGGGAGGCGCGCATGGACACGCGGAGCTTGGCGTCCAGGTTGGACAGCGGCTCGTCCATGAGGAACGCCTGCGGCTCGCGGACGATCGCGCGGCCCATCGCGACACGCTGGCGCTGACCACCGGACAGGGCGGCCGGCTTGCGCTTGAGGTACGTCTCGAGGCCCAGCATCTTGGCGGCCTCGTTCACCCGCTTCTGGATCTCGGGCTTGGGCATCTTGCGGAGCTTGAGGCCGAAGGCGAGGTTCTCCTCGACCGTCATGTGCGGGTAGAGGGCGTAGTTCTGGAAGACCATGGCGATGTCGCGGTCCTTCGGCGGAAGGTGGTTGACCACCTTGTCGCCGATGGCGATCTCGCCGCCGCTGATGTCCTCCAGGCCGGCGATCATCCGCAGTGCGGTCGACTTGCCACAACCGGAGGGGCCTACCAGCACCATGAACTCGCCATCCTTGATCTCAAGGTTGAGCCCGTTCACGGCCTTCACGCCACCGGCGTAGATCTTGTCGACATTGGTCAGAACGATGGATGCCATGCCATTCCTTCGGGGTCCAGGGCGGCGGCCTAGGTGATGTGCGGGGTGTCCACTCACATGGATACGTTTTCATGCATCTCACCCGAAAGGGGCAGGAGTGTCAAGGGTTACGGGGTGACCAGCTTCTACGGATTCTGCGGGGTTCCGGTCGGATGGAAACCATGATGGAATCGTTTCCATGGAGGCGAGGCGGGCGACCATCAAGGATGTCGCCGAGGCGGCGGGCGTGGGCGTGGCCACGGTGTCCCGGGTGCTGTCGGGAGGCTCGGCCAGCCCGGACACCAGGGAGCGGGTGCTGGCCGTCGCGGCCCAGCTCGACTACCGGCCGAGCGCGCTCGGCCGCAACCTGCGCCGGCGCCGCACCGGCGGCATCGGCCTGCTCGTCCCCGACCTGACCGACACCTTCTTCGGGCAGCTCGCCGAGGGCGTGCTCGCCTGCGCCCGGTCCGCGGGCGAGCCCGTGGTGCTCGGCTCCACCGGCGACGACCCCGAGCAGGAGGCCGAGCTGGTCGGCATGCTGCTGGAGCAGGGCGTGGACCGGATGATCGCCGTGCCGTCGGGCGGCGCCGACACCTGGGGACCGGTGGCGCGGGCCGGCATGACCGTGGTCTTCGCCGACCGGCTCCCCGCCGAGCGGGCCGCCGACGGCCTGACCGGCGGGGGGCTGCCGGGGGGAGCGGCCGATCTCATGCTGCTCGACGGCGTTCCGCCGCCCCCGCCGCCCCGTCCCGCCGAAGTGCCCGCCGTCCTGGCCGACGACCGGACCGGCATCCGCACGGCGGTCCGCTACCTGCGCGGCCTCGGCCACCGGCGCATCGCCTTCCTCGGCGGCCCCGGCCACGACCGGCGGGTCGCCGCGTTCCGCGAAGCCGTCGGCCCGCCGGTGGACGAGGAGCTGGTCGTGTTCGCCACCGGCAGCCGCGACTCCGCCTACGCCGCCGCCTCGGGCCTGTTCCAGAGCCGTCCCGACCTGACGGCCGTGCTGGCGGGCGGCAACATGCTGGGGGAGGCGGCCGTCCTGGCCGCCCGCGAGCTGGACCTGCGGGTGCCGCGGGACGTGTCGCTCGTGATGTACGACGACGTGCCGTGGGCGGAGCTGTGCTCGCCGCCGCTCACGGTGATCGCCCAGCCGGGACGCGACATCGGCTACCGAGCCGCCGAGCTGGTGCTGCGCACCTCGGGCCGCCGCCCCCGCGCGATCGTCCTGCCCACGGAGCTCATCGTCCGCGGAAGCTGCGGCCCCCGCCGCTGACCTCTGACCGCGCCTCCCGCGCCCCAGTGGCCCCGTGGTTGCCATACTGATCGGCAAGGGATGTACTCGCTCCTGGGTTCCGGACGGTCTCGGGGAGATGTCACGGTGGATTTCGCGATTCTGGGATCCCTGCGCGTGCGCGGCGCGGAAGGGCCTCTTCGGCTGAACGCCAAGCAGCGCGCCGTGCTCAGCGCCCTGCTCCTCCATCCCAACGTCGCCCTCTCCACCGAGCGCCTGGTCGCCGCAGTCTGGGACGCCCCGCCGTCCTCGGCCGTGGCCAACCTCCAGACGTACGTCTCCCAGCTGCGCCGCGCCCTCCGGGGTAGCGCGCTGGACCTGCGCAGGGAGTCCTCCGGGTACATCTGCGAGGTGACGCCCGACCAGCTCGACCTGCTCGCGTTCGAGGACGCCGTACGGCGGGCGCGGCGCGCGCGGCAGGCGGGCGAGCGCGAGACGGCGGCGCGGGCCTACGCGGCGGCCGTGTCCCTGTGGCGGGGCAGCCCCGCGGAGGACGCCCGGCTCGGCATGGCGATGGCGCCCAGGATCGCCGAGCTGGAGGAGCAGCTCGTCGAGGCCAGGTCCGACTGGATGGACGTACGGCTGGAGCTCGGCGAGGAAGACCTGGTGGCCGAGCTGCGGACGCTGGTCGCCGCCCACCCGCTGCGTGAGCGGCTGTGGGCGCAGCTCATGCTGGCCCTGCAGAAGAGCGGGCGGCGCAGCGAGGCGCTGGACGCCTTCCGCCAGGCCCGCGCGGTGCTCCGCGCGGAGCTCGGCATCGAGCCGGGCCGCGAGCTGGCCGGCCTGCACGCCGCCCTGCTCGCCGGCGACCCCGTGCCGGCCCGCGCGCGGAGCGCCCCCGCCTTCCGGGCGCCGCTGTGCCAGCTTCCCGCCGGCACCTGCGACTTCGTGGGCCGGCAGGCCGAACTGGACGTGCTGCTGGCCGCCGCGCGGGCGCGGCCGGACCGCATGTCGCCGCCCATCGTGGTCGTGTCGGGGCTGCCGGGCGTGGGCAAGACCACGCTGACCGTGCACGCGGCGCACCTCCTGCGCGCCGACTACCCCGATGGTCAGGTCTTCCTGCGGCTGGGCCGCGACGCGGCCGGGCCCCGCAGCCCCGGCGACCTGGTGGGCGAGCTGCTCAGATCGCTGGGCGTGGACGGCACGCTGATCCCCGGGCCGCTGGAGGAACGGGCCAGGCTGCTCAGGCAACGCCTGGCCGACCTGGCCGTGCTCATCGTGCTCGACGACGCCCAGGACGCGACACAGGTGCGCCACCTGCTGCCGGGCACGGCGCGCTGCTGCGTCCTGCTGACGTCCAGGTCGCGGATGCCCGCGCTGGAGGGGGTGACCCGGCTGCCGCTGGAACTGCCCGGCGAGGACGACGCCCGCCTGCTGCTGGAGCGGGTGGCGGGCGGGGCCCGGTTCGGGGCGGCGCCGGAGGCGACGGGAGCCCTCCTGCGGGCCTGCGGGATGTTACCGCTGGCGATCAGGGTGGCGGGCGCCCGGCTGGCCATCCGTCCTTCCTGGCCGGTACGTGAGTTCGCCAGCCGGCTGGAGGACCGGCGGCTCGACGAGCTGATCGTGGGCGGGCTGGACGTGCGCGGCACGTTCTCGGAGAGCTACGCGGCCCTGCCCGAGCCGGCGCGGCGGGCGTTCAGGCTGCTCGGGCTGGCCGACCTGGAGAGCATCGCCGAGTGGTCGGCCGCGGCGCTGCACGGCGGGCCGGCCCTCGAGGCGGACGCGGCGCTGGAGACCCTGGTGATCAGCGGGCTGCTGGACACCGGCGAGGTCGACGGGGCGGGCCAGCCGCGTTACCGGCTGCACGATCTGCTGCGGGTCTACGCCGGCGAACGCGCCCAGGCCGAGGACGCTCCGGAGGAACAGCGGGCGGCGCTGGCCAGGCACGTGACGGAGTGTCTGCGCCGGATCAGGGCCGCCACCCGCGAGCTGCCCATACCGACCGCGCCGCCGTACCCGGAGGCCGAGGCGACCGCGGGGGTGGGCGTCGCGTGGCTGGCCGCTGAGCGCAGGACGCTCATCCACAGCGTGCAGGTGGCCCTCGACCTGGGCATGGCGGAGGAGGCCGCCGAGCTGGCGCACCACCTGTCCGCGTATCTGAACCTCGAAGGGTTCCTCGACGACGTGGAGCGGCTGCAGCGGCTCGTGATCGCCGCGGCTCCCGGTGAGCGGATCGCGCTGCGGGCGGAGCTGCTCCTGGCGGGGGTGCCGCTGTCGCGAGGGGCCTACGGGAACGCGAGCGCGCACTTCGGCCGGCTGTTGCGGGACTTCCAGCGGATCGGCGACGCGCACGGGGCCGCGTACGCGCTGATCAACCTGGCCGCGTGCCACCACGGGGCCGGGCTCTGGGAGCAGGGGCTGGACGCCGCGAACCGCGCCATCGCCATGATGGAGGAGCTGGGCGACAGCAGTGGGGTCGACTACGCCGCGATCTGGCCCATCTGGATCCACATGGAGCTCGGCCGGTACGGCGAGGCGATGCGGCTCTGCCAGGAGCGGCTGGCCAAGGCGGGCGACGACCCCCGCGTGCGCGGCGACCTGCTGCGGGCCCTGGGCACGGTCCGCTACATGCGCGGTGACGTGGCCGAGGCGGTGCGGTGCTACCGGGAGAGCCTGGTGCTCAGCGAGGCCATCGGGGACCGTGTCGCGGTGAGCAAGGTGCTGCGCAGGCTCGGTGAGGCGGTGGGCGCGCTCGGCGGGTTCGAGGAGGCCGTGGACGCGCTCGGCCGGGCCCGGTCGCTCTTCCGCGAGTGCGGCGACGAGCTGGGGGAGGCCCTGGCCACGTACGCGCTCGGCGAGGTGCGGCTGCGGCAGGGCCGCGCCGGGGAGGCGCTCGGCCTGCTGGGCACCGTACGCGAGCGGCTCGGGACCGACGGGCCGCCGGTGTGGCGGGCCCGCGTGCTCAGGGAGCTCGGGCGCGCGCACGCCGAGCTGGGGGAGCGCGAGCGCGCGGCCGCGGCGTGGCGCGAGTCGATCGAGTTGTTCGAGAGCGGACCGGAGCGCGCGCGGGTGGAGGCCTACCTGGCCGGCTGATACCTGATCACCGGTACGGCCTCCGCTCCCGACAGGCGTGCCGCCTGCCTGGCCCGGCCCGGGGTCGGCCCTTCGCCCACGACCTGGCCGTCGGCCAGCGCCACCCACACCCCGCCGGGGATCGTCCCGCCGAGCGCCTGCTCCACCTGCGGCCGCGACGGCGCCGCAGTGGGACGCCGGCGCCAGAAGAGCCACTGCACGACGATGAGCGGCCCGAGAATGCTCAGCAGCGGCACCGCGCCGCTGCCGGACAGGAAGGCCGCGACCATCACGGCCAGCAGCACGGCGTCGATCCCGGCCGCCGTCCATCCGGCGCGCCTGCCGTACCACCTGAAGGCCACCAGCGGCCACAACGCCAGCATGAGGCAGTCGCCCAGTCCGGCGATCGACGGGTCGGCGCCGTAACGGGTGGCCAGCACGGGCGCGAACGGCAGTCCGTCCAGCCGTGTCACGAAGTCGAGCGTGAGCGAGCTGAGCCCGGTGGCCAGCGTGTCGTAGCAGGTCAGCGCGGCCGCCAGGGCCGCCACCTGGGCCGGGGTGATGGCCGTCTGGACCCAGAGGTTGACCGCGCCCACGACGAGCAGGAGCACCGCGACGTCGTTCAGCACCAGCACGGCCTGCGTCCAGCCGGCGAAGTACGCCGCCACGTCGCCGCAGCACAGCAGCCCCGCGGAGATCGCGGCCGCCCTGCCGCCGATCACGGGGGCGAGGGTGAGCTGCGCGAAGGTGAAGACCACCACGCCGAACACGGTCACCACGATCCCCACGGGGATGTGCAGGTACGCGAACGGCATCGCCACCAGCGCCACGACCATGACCGCGATGTCCGCCCCGACGAACCGGCCGACCGGCGGGCGCGGGATCGCGTACCGGGTCAGGAAGAGCCCCGCCAGCACGATGGCCAGGGCGATGAGCGCGTGCAGGCCCACGACGTGCGCGGTCATCGGACTCCGATCGGAAGGGGAGCGGCGTGCTCGAAGCTGTGCTCGATCAGGTCGGCCCGGACCTGGCAGGGGCTGGGCAGCTCGTCGGGGGTCTCGACCAGCCTGATGCCCCTGATCGCCAACGCCCCGGCCCGCTCCTCCAGCCGGCCGAGCAGCGCCGGGTCGTCCTTGCCCGACACCACGTGCAGGACGCCGTCCTCGATCGCGAACCTCGTCGGCAGCGGCAGCGCGGGCTCGGCCTGCAGCAGGTCCAGCACGTCGCGGGTGGTCACCTCGCCGTCGACGGAGCGCCCCAGGAGGCGGGAGGTCGCCGGGATCGCCGCCATCGCGCACGTGGGCGGCTCGGGCAACGTCCTGACCATGTCGCCGGTGACGTAGCGGAGCAGCAGCGTCGTGTCGCGGAAGGTGGAGTACGGGGTGATGACCAGCACTCCGAGCGCGTCCGGGCCGGCGGGCTCCATGGTGACCGGGTCGAGCACCTCGACGAGGCCCTGGTCGGGCGGAAGATGCAGATGCCCGTCGTCGCACACCCGCCCGGCGACGGGCGCTACCTCGGTCATGGAGTAACCGTCGAAGACCTTGGCGCCCAGGGCCTGCTCGGCGCGCACGCGCAGCGCGTCGGTCAGCACCTCGCCGCCGGAGTACACCTCGGCCAGCCCGAAGTCGCGCGGGCTCCAGCCGCCGCGCTCGGCCTCCTGGACCAGGGCGCCGAGGTAGGAGGCGGTCACGTTGAGGTGCGTGATCAGCGGCTGCTTGCCGGGCACGTGCAGCGGCGTGGCCAGCCGGTCGAGAGTGGCGCGTGGATCGACCATGCCCAGGTGGACGAAGCCCGCCCCCGTCATCGGCACCGCCCGTTCGACCAGGATCTGGGCGATGGAACGGGAGCTGATCGCGTTGGCCCACAGATGGTCGGAGCGCAGGCCGCCGGCGAGCATGAGGCCGAGCGCGGAGATGGAGGACATCAGCTCGATCTCGTACGCGGAGAACCAGACGAGCGTGGGGCTGCCCGTCGTCCCGGTGGTGTGGGCGAGCACGGCCGGGCGGGCCAGGTCGGAGACGAACGCGGAGGGCATGCCCCTCAGGGCGAGCTTGGGCGTCGGCGGGATGTCGTCGGGGTCCCGCAGGCTGCGGTAGTAGGGGACCTCCGCCATGGCGTGCTTGATCGTCCGGCGCATGCGCCGCTTGGTGAGGTCCTCCTGGATCTCGGGGTCGGTGGCCGCCAGCATGTCGTCGGAGCCCTCGCCCGGCGAGCCGAACGCCTCCATGGTCGCCCGCGTGTCGTCCACCAGGGCGCGTACGTCCCGGATCCGGAACCTGCGGCCCGACATCATCGACCACGCGTAGCCCAGTTGCCGCACCGCTGTGCCGAACATGCCTCTCCCTGCTTCTCACTGATGGCGCGGTGCGTCCCCCGGGCCCCGGAGAGCCCGGGGGACGCGGGACGACGTCAGCCGTTGAGGATGAACACGGCGGTCGACAGGGCGCTGACGGCGTACTTGGCGTAGCGGCGAGCGGTCTTCACCATGGGTGTCTCCCTTTTCGTGCGGTACGAGGGGCAAACGCCGCCCCTCTGCCTGTAGACGATCAGCCCGGGCTCTACAAATCGGCCATATAACCGCTACACGCCGGCGGCCCGGGTCATACCTGAGAGCTACGCCGAAGTGGGCTCCCCGGGGTGAGGACGACCACGAGGCGTGATCCCTAGCGTCGGTGCCGGAAACACGAGTGATCTCCGGCATGGAAGGACCGACAGCCATGGCATCCCCGCCGCGCGGCATGCGCCTGCGCCGCGCCCTGCTCGCCGCGTTCGTCGCCGGGGCGGTGGCCGTGCCCGTGTCGGGTGCGGCCCGCCCCGGCGCCGTACCGGCGCCCGCCCCCGCCGCCCTGCCCCCGTTACGCGCCCTGACGCCCGCGGCCCTCGCTCAGCGGTACGCCGCCGCCCGCGAGGACATCCGCGCGGCCGAGCGGACCGCGGCCGGCCACGGCGACGTCCGCCGCGCCGGCCGGCTGCGCGAGATGGGCGGCCCGGACCGGAGCTTCCTGTCCTTCGACGGGCGCGACGGCGGACGCACCGTCGAGGTCTTCGGCGACCTGTCCCGCGCGGACCGGATCGCGGTCCTGGTGCCCGGCTCCGACACCAACCTGGACATGTACGACCGGCTGCGGGCCGGCGCGACCCGGCTGCGCGAGGCGCTGGGTGAGGGGGCGGCGGTCGTCGCGTGGGTGGGGTACCGGACGCCGAGCACGGTGAGCACCGAGGTGCTGACCACCGGCCGCGCCGACGAGGCCGCGCCCGCCCTGCGCGCCTTCGTGCGCACGCTGCGCGCGCTCGAACCGCACGCCAGGATCTCCCTGCTGTGCCACTCCTACGGATCGGTGGTGTGCGGGCGGGCCGCGCCGGGCCTGGAGGTGGCCGGCATCGTCCTGTACGCCAGCGCCGGTGTGGGCGTCGGCACCGTCGCGGGACTGCGCACGCGCGCCACCGTCTGGGCCGGCCGGGCCACCGGCGACTGGGTCGCCGCGATTCCCCACGTGCGGATCAGGCTCCCGTTCGCCACGCTGGGGCTCGGCGCCGACCCCGTCGGGCCGGGGTTCGGCGCCCGGGTCTTCGCCGCGGGCGACGGCGGGCACAGCGACTACCTGAAGGCGGGGTCGCTCAGCCTGGCCAACCTCGCCGCGATCGTGTCCGGCCGGCCGCCGGCCCGGACGGGACATGACACATGACCGCGCAGGGGGTGTCCGGGCGTGACGTGGTCGGGCCTGACCTGGTCGGGCCTGACCTGGTCGGGCGGGACGTGGCCGGGCGGGACCTGGCCGGGCGTGACCTGGTCGGGCGGATCGAGGCCGCGACCCCGCCGGGGCGTGACAGGGCGCTGGACGGGTTGCGCGCGCTGGCGATCGCCGGGGTCGTCCTGGGCCACTGGCTCGTCACCGCCCTCGTGGTGGACAGCGGCACGCTGCGCAGCGCGAGCCCGCTCACGTACCTGCCCGGGCTGACCCCCGTCTCCTGGACGCTGCAGACGCTGGCGGTGTTCTTCTGGGTGGGCGGCCGCGCCGCGGCGCTCAGCCACGCCTCCGCGCGGGCCCGGGGGGTGGGATACGGGCCGTGGGTCCGCGGCCGGCTGGCCCGGCTGTTCCGGCCGGTCGTGGCCGTGACGGCGGTCTGGAGCCTGGCGGCGGTGGTGATGCTCGCCTCGGGCGCCGGCCAGCAGACCGTGTACGCGCTGGTCAGGCTGGTGCTGTCACCGCTGTGGTTCCTGCTGGTCCACGCCGCTCTGACGGCGGCCACCCCGCTGGTCGCCCGGCTGAACCCGCTGTGGCCGCTCGCCGTCGTCGCGCTGGCCGACCTCGTCCGGTACGGCCTGGACGGCCCCGCCTGGGCCGGCTGGGTCAACGTCCCGGCGGGCTGGCTGGTGCCGTACTGCCTGGGCGCGGCCCGCCTCTGGGACGGCCCGCGCGCCCGGTCGGCCGCGTGGGGCCTGCTGGCCGGAGCCGGGCTGGTCGCGGCCGGGCTCGTGCTGTGGGCGGGCTACCCCGCCGCCATGGTCGGGGTGCCCGGCGCCCCCGTCTCCAACCTCTCCCCGCCCACTCTGGCGGCCGTCGCCTTCGGCCTGGCCCAGTGCGGTGCGGCCCGGCTGCTGTACGACCCGCTGCGGCGGGCGCTGCGACGGCCCGCCGCCTGGGCGCCGGTGGCGCTGGTGAACCTGTCGGCCATGACCCTGTTCCTCTGGCACCAGACCGCGATGATGGCGGTCACGGCGCTCGGCCTGCTCGCCGGCGTGCCCCTGCCCGGCCTGCACACGCTCCCCTCGGACGCCGGATGGGTGCTCGCCCGCCTGCTCTGGCTGCCCGCCTTCGCGCTGGCCCTGCTGGGCTGCTGGGCGGCCTTCCACGGGTACGAGCGGGCGGGGACCCGTTCCGGCGGCGGGACGCGGCATGTCTAGGGTGGACACGATGACCGGGAAGGGGCGCATGGGGGCGAAGGGGCGGGGGCGTGGGCCGCGTGCGCTGTTGGCGGACCTCCGGGCGGACCTCCTGGCCCTCGGGCCGGACCCGCTGCCGCGCATGGCCGGGCCGCGCCCGCTGGCCCGGCTGCCGCACGTGCTCGTAGTCCTGTACGCGGTCACCCTGGGGCTGGCCGGCCGCGGCTATCCCGACTACCCGGCCTTCCAGGGGCTCGCCCTGGTGCACGCCGTGGTGCTGGTCGTGGCGATGTTCCGGCCGCTCATGGCGTGGTGGGCCTCGCTGGCCGTCACCGTCGCCGGCTCGTGGCCCACGAGGTCGGCGGCCGTCGGCGACCTGCCGTACCAATGGGCGCCCTCCGCGCGGTTACCCGGGCCGGTGACACCGGACGTGGGTCGGGTGGCGGCCGAGTGGCTGCCGCTCGTCTGGTCCTGGACCGCGCCCGCGGTCGGCCTGCAGGCGGGGGTGTTGTTCCTGGTCGCGCTGCGGACGCGGCCCCGGGTGGCTGTCGAGACGTTGACGATCACCATCCTGGTGGGGACGTCCTGCGTCCTGCTGATCAACGTGCCGGACAGCCTCGGCGACGCCCCGGCCGGCGTGCCCGTCCTGGTGATCGCGACCATGATGGGCGCCGCGTTGCGCGGCCGTCGCGTGGCCCGCAGCCGCCTGATCGAGCAAGAAGTGATCACCGCCGAGGAGCGCGCCCGCCGCGCCGTGCTGGAGACGCGCAGCCGGATCGCCCGCGAGCTGCACGACGTCGTCGCCCACCACATGTCGGTGATCTCCATCCAGGCGCAGGTGGCGCCGCACCTGGTGGAGAACCCGCCCGGCGAGCTGACCGACAACCTGGCGGGCATCCGCCAGAACGCCGTGGAGGCGCTGACGGAGCTGCGGCGGATCCTGGGCGTGCTGCGCTCGGAGGACGCCCACACCGACGGGTCGCGTGACAGCCCGCAGCCCGCCCTGGACCGGCTGGACGAGCTGGTCGCCAACGTGCGCGGCGCCGGGCTGACGGTGACCGCCGAGACCACCGGCGAGCCGCGCCCGCTGTCGCCGGGGGTGGAGCTGTCGGCGTTCCGGATCGTCCAGGAGGCGCTCAGCAACGTGCTGCGCCATGCCCCCGGAGCGGATGTGCGGGTGGAGCTCCGGTACCTGCCCGCCGCCCTGGTGATCCGGATCGCCAACACCGCGCCGGACCGCCCCGTGCCGCCGCCGGGCGGTCCCGGGCACGGGCTGCTGGGCATGCGGGAGCGCACGGCCATGCTGGGCGGCGAGCTGGCCACCGGCCCGGCCCCGGACGGCGGCTTCGAGGTGACCGCCGTCCTCCCCGTCGCCCCGGCTCCCGCTGTCGCCTTCGGTGAGGACGTCGCATGACGCAGTCCATCCGCGTGGTGATCGCCGACGACCAGGTGATGGTCCGGCAGGGCTTCACGGTCCTGCTCGACGCCGAGCCCGGCATCGAGGTCGTCGGCCAGGCCGTGAACGGCCTCGACGCCGTCCGCATGACCGCCGAGCTGTCCCCGGACGTCGTCCTGATGGACATCCGCATGCCGGAGCTCGGCGGCATCGAGGCGACCCGGCGCACCACCCGGACCGCCGGCGCCACCGCCAAGGTGCTCGTCCTGACCACCTTCGACCTCGACGAGTACGTCTACGAGGCGCTGCGCGCCGGCGCGTCCGGCTTCCTGCTGAAGGACGCCTCGGCCGCCGAGCTGGCGCACGCGGTGCGGGTCGTGGCGGCGGGCGACGCCCTGCTGGCCCCGAACATCACCAAGCGGCTCATCTCGGAGTTCTCCCGCATGGCCGGGGCTCCGCGCGCCCCGCTCAAGGAGCGGCTCGGCGACCTGACGGAGCGCGAGACCGAGGTCCTGTCCCTGATCGCGCAGGGGCTGTCGAACGCGGAGATCGCCGGGCGCCTGGTGGTGGCCGAGCAGACCGTGAAGACCCATGTGGGCCGGATCCTGGTCAAGCTGGGCCTGCGCGACCGGACTCAGGCCGCCGTCTTCGCGTACGAGACCGGCCTCGTCCGCCCGTCCGGCTACTGAGCCCCGCCGGCTACTGAGCTCCACGCCGGCTACTGAGCCCCGCCGGTTACCGGCCGTCCTCCTGGGCGAACATCTCGGCCCATCGGCCGACGAACATCTCCCGCCCCTTGGCCTGGGCGACCGTCTCCGGACCGACGACGCCCTCGCCGAAGGAGCCCGCTCCGCCCTCCGGCCCGAGCGTGACCGCGATGAGCGGCCCGAGCGGGGTGTACTCCTGCTGCTCGCCCTCGCCCGTGATCAGCGCGCGGATGTTGCCGGCCGCCACCTCCGCCTGCCGGCCGGCCATGGCCGCCATGTCGCGGTCGGCGTTCGCGATGTCGCCGACGGCGAAGACGTGCGTCTCGCCCTCCACGCGCATCCGGGGGTCGACGCGGACGTAACCCCGCTCGTCGCGCAGGTCCGCGAGCGACCCGCCGTCGAGGTACTCGGTGTGCAGCCGGACGCCGAACGCGCGGTACCAGAGGTCGGCGGTGATCTCCTCGCCGTCGGTCGTCGTGACGCGGACGGCGCCCCGCGTGGCGGGCGGCGTGTCCGGCAGCTCCCGCAGCTTGACGCCCAGCCGCAGCTCGACGCCCAGCTCCTGAAGCTGGCGGCGCAGCTCGTCGCGCAGCTCCTGCGTGAACGGCCCGGCCAGGACGTCGTCGGCGATGTCGGTCACGGTGACGTGCTTGTCGGGGTGGAACGCCTTGATCTCGCCGGCCAGCTCCAGCCCGACCGACCCCGCGCCCACGATCAGGACGCGCGCCGCGCCGGTCAGCTCGTCGTGGGCCGCCCGGTGACGCTCCTTGGCGGCGAGGAGGTCGGGCTCGTCGTTCTTGGCGGGGAACGGGTAGGAGGAGCCGGTGGCGAGGACCAGGTAGTCGGGTTCGAGGACGCCGCCGGACTCAAGCTCGACCCGGCGCCCGTCCACCCGTACGGCACGGTCGCGCACGAACCGGCCGTGGGCGAGCAGCCGGTCGTACGGGAGGTAGATCTGGTCCACCCAGTCGGGCTGGACCAGCGAGCGCAGGGCGGCGACGTTGTGCAGGAACCCCTCGGTGGGGTCGACGAGCGTGACGTCGGCCACATCGTCGAGCGTCTTGGCGACGGTGACGCCCCCGTACCCGCCGCCGAGGACGACGACGGACGGGCGGGCGGTGAAGGTGTTGTCGGTCATGGCGACTTCCAGCCTGTGGGTGTGTGAGCGGCGTCAGGGGATAGCGGAAAGAGAGTCACTTCTATTTCCGAAGTGACAAGCTACACGCTAGCGCCTACGGATGCGAGTGGGTGGTGCGGAGCACCGTTCCGATGCCGCCCGGACGGGGGATTCGCGGCCGTCCGCGGGCCGCGCGCGTGCGCTAGCGTGGAATCATGGCGGTGACCCCCAACCAGAGCCACGACGTGACGTCGGAGGCATGCGTCCGCGGCGACGCCGCGCTGGCCCGCGCGTTCGTGTTCCTGGGGAAGCGCTGGAACGCCGTCATCCTCGGCACCCTGAGCCAGGGCCCGGTGGGCTTCCGCGACCTCTCGCGCGCCATCGGCGGGATCTCCGACTCGGTGCTGTCCGACCGCCTCGCCGACCTGGCCGCCGCTGGCCTGATCACGCGCCGGGTCGAGGAGGGGCCGCCGGTCGCCGTCTCCTACGCGCTGACCGACCGCGGCGTCGCCCTGATGCCGGCACTCGGCCAGATCTCGGCCTGGGCCAGCGAGCACCTGCTGGGCGACGACTGTTAGGGGCCGGTGCGTTCGCGGCTGGGCACGTAGCCCGGGGCCGATGCCCCTTCGCGTCCGGCGCGCCCACGAAGCTCGTCACGCCTGACGCTCGTGTGCGCGCGGGCGGGCTTCGGGGCGGAGCCCCGATCGGCGCTCCCTGAAGCGACACGCGCGTAGCGCGCCCCTCCTAGGGCGTTGCCCTGGGCCCGCGCGCCTGGGCGTTCCTCCGAATGTGGGGTCTTGGGGCTGGTTTGGGGTGGGGGTCCGTTCCTTGGGGGCCGCTTTACAGGGACTTTTCGATGGCGGCCACGATCGCCGGGTCCTCCGGAGGGGTGCCGGGGCGGAAGCGGGCCGCGACCTCGCCGTCCCGGGTGACCAGGAACTTCTCGAAGTTCCACTGCACGTCACCGGCCTCGCCGGCCGCGTCCGGGGTCTGCGTGAGCGTGGCGTAGAGCGGGTGGCGGTCCGGGCCGTTGACGTCGGCCTTCTCCAGCAGCGGGAAGTCCACCCCGTACGTCGTCGCGCAGAACTCCTGGATCTCCTCGGCCGAGCCCGGCTCCTGGCCCATGAACTGGTTGCAGGGCATGCCCACGACGCTGAAGCCGCGCGGCCCGTAGCGCTGGTGGAGCTCGACGAGGCCCGCGTACTGGGGGGTCAGGCCGCACTTGGAGGCGACGTTCACGATCAGGAGGGTCTGGCCGCCGGCGAGCTCGCCGAGCGTCGTGGCGTCGCCCGCGAGGGTGCGGAGCGGAATGTCGCGAAGAGTCATGATCTGACCCTATAGAGCCCTCCTCGGGATCGGCGCGAAGGCACGGGTGGTGGATCTCCAAACGTGATCGCCAGAAAATGTGACGCAGTTCACTTTTAGCTACAAAAGCCCTGAATACGGACATATTACGCTCTTTGCTACCGATCTACGCAGAGATGGACAACTAGCGATAAAGGGTGCTTTTCCGGCATGGTGTCGCTTCCCCGACCCCCGCTCGAAAGGGACCCCCATCCATGTCCATGCTTCGTCGTGCCAGTGTCCTGCTCCTCTCGGCCGCCCTCGTGGCCGGTGGCGGGGCCACGGCCGCGCAGGCGCAGACCGCCCAGGCGGCCGGCGCGAAGAACAAGGCCATCGCCAAGACTCTGGCCGCCAAGCGCGGCTGGACGAAGAACGGCCAGTTCAAGTGCCTCGTCAAGCTCTGGCGCAAGGAGAGCGGCTGGAACCACCGCGCCCAGAACAGCTCCTCCGGCGCCTACGGCATCCCCCAGGCGCTGCCCGGCAGCAAGATGGCCTCCAAGGGCAGCGACTGGCGCACGAACCCCAAGACGCAGATCAGGTGGGGCCTGTCCTACATCAAGCAGCGGTACGGCTCGCCCTGCGGCGCGTGGGCGCACTCCGAGTCGCACGGCTGGTACTGAGCGAGCCTCGCGGACGTCCCCGTTTCCCGTAAAGGTGGCGCAAGCCGGCCGCCGGGACGCGTCACGGAGGCCCAGCGAGACGGCGACGAGTCGTGAAGGATCACGCAAACACCTGTCCATCGCGTGTCGCTGTGCGTGACCGTTGATTACGGAGCGTAATAGAAACCCGCTAGAGGAACGTCGCGGAGCCCTCCGGGCCGCCCAGCACGATCGGGCGGTCACAGGAACCCGGAGAGGCCGCGCGGGCCCTCCTCGTCCGAGCCACGGACGCGGAGCGGCAGGGTGTCCGGGCGACCGGCGCGCCCGTCCGCACGCGACCCGACAGCAAGGATCGCATTGGACAGCAAACGCGCCCTTCACAGCGCTCTGACCGTGACGGCAACCGCCGTCGCACTCGGCACCACGGCGACGCCCGCCGTCGCCGCACCGAGCGCCACCGAGCCGGCCACCGGAGCCGGCTCGCACGCACAGGCCCACCAGTGGAGGGCCGACACGCGGGCCGTCCAGTGGAGGGCCGACACGCGGGCCGTCCAGTGGAGGGCCGACACGCGGGCCGTCCAGCGGAGGGCCGCGACGCCGGTCGTCCACCAGGGCTCATGGCACGCCCCGGTCATCCGGCTCCGCACCTGGACGCCCTCGGTCAAGTCCGGGCTCGCCACCCGGCTGCTGAACGGCCGGCAGGCCGCCGACCTGAGGCCCCAGCGCAGGAACAAGGTGATCGCCCTGGACCAGGTGGTCCGCAGGTCCTGGTCGTACCAGGAGTTCCAGTGCCTGGACAGTCTCTGGACAAGGGAGAGCAACTGGAATCACCGCGCATACAACAGCTCCTCGGGCGCCTACGGCATCCCGCAGGCCCTGCCCGGGGGCAAGATGAGTGGAGCGGGCGCCGACTGGCGCTCGAACCCGGAGACGCAGATCCGCTGGGGCCTCGCCTACATCAAGGGCAGGTACGGCCGGCCGTGCGGCGCCTGGGGCCACTTCCGATCGCACAACTGGTACTGACGGCAGCCGTTCTGGGGAAGGAACGGCTACCCGAGCGGAGGGCGCCCGGTGTCAGCGGGTGCCCTCCCTGCGTGCCGGATGCACGGTGATCGCCTGGATGAGCAGCTCCACGCCGAACGCGAACTCGGCCTCGTGGTCGCAGGCGCCCAGCAGCGGCGCGAGGGCGCTCACCTCCGGGAACAGGGCCGGGTCGGCGGCCTCCGCGCCGGCCAGGTGCCGGTGGTCGGTGGGCGCGAACGTCGGCGTCACCCCCACCTCGCGCAGCAGCGAGCCCACGACGAAGGCGATGAACAACCGCAGCACCCGCACCGCGTCCGGCCCGTCGAACCCGGCGCTGCGCAGCGTGGCCAGGGCGCGCTCGACCGGCAGCAGCCCGGCGGCGGAGTGGAGCTGGCGGCTGACCACGAGCATGGTGCAGCGCGGATAGTGGTGCGCGATCTGCCGGAAGGCGCGCGCCTGTATCCGGACCCGGTCGGTCCAGTCGGCGTCCGGGTCGTCGGTGAACTCGATCTCGCTGAGCACGGCCTCGGCCACGCCGTCGAGCAGCGCGTCCTTGGTCGGCACGTGGTTGTAGAGGGACATCACGCCGACGCCCAGCTCGGCCGCGATGCGCCGCATGGACACCGCGTCGGCGCCCTCCCGCTCGATCAGGTCGATCGCGGCCGCGACGATGCGCGCCCTGGACAGCGGCAACGTGGTCATGGCTCATTCTATGGACGCGCGTACAGCGTACGTCCCTCGCCGGCGATGTGCGTTTCGCCAGCTTCAGGCGCGAACGCTGGATGAACGCCCATGGTCCCGCGGGGCTGTCCGATGGTTGCCTTGAGACATGGAAGCCATGACAGCCGCGGGGCGCACGGTCGTCCCCGCGCGGGAAGCGCGTGCGGCGCGGCTGGCCGCCGGGCAGCGCGTGAGCGTGGTCGATCTTGAAGGCGGCCAGGTCGGCGACGTGTTCGCCTTCGCCGCCGAAGACGTGACCGAGCACCTCAGCGCCGCCCATACGCGCGCCGCCACGAAACGGTTGTTCCCCGCGGTGGGCGAGCCGTTCGTCACCGACCGGCGGCGACCGATACTGACGCTCGTCTCCGACACCTCTCCGGGCCGGCACGACATGTTGATCGCGGCCTGTGATCCGGCCCGGTACGCCGGACTGGGCGCGACGGCCTCCCACCCTTCGTGCGCGGACAACCTGCATCGCGCGGTCGCCGCGATGGGGTTGTCCGTCCCCTTCACGCCGCAGCCGGTCAACGTGTTCATGCGGATCCCGGTCGGCGAGGACGGACGGCTGAGCTGGCTGCCCGCCCTCAGCCGTCCGGGGGACGCCATCACGTTCGAGGCTGCCATGGACTGCGTGTTCGTGGTCTCCGCGTGCCCCCAGGACCTCGTCGGGATCAACGCCGGCGAGCCGACGTCGCTGGCGATGGACGTCAGCGCCCTGAACTGAGCCGCTGCGGCGGTTCGACCGCATGATGCTGCAGCCCACGGCGTTGTGGGCCCAGGCCAGGGGCCCCGCGCTCAGGCGGGGCCCGGGTCCTCCTCCCGCACCCGGGCGATCAGCTCCTCCACCTGGGTGTTCAGCCTGGTCCCTCGGGACCACCCCGCGTAGTGGGTGATGAAGACCACGACTTCGCGCAGCTCGTCCTCCGACAGCAGGTTCGTGCGCAGGGCGGCGTCGAGCTGGACCTCCGCCTGGTCGTCGATTCCCTGGCCGATCAGCAGGCCCAGGAGCAGCAGGCGGCGGTCCCTGACCGACAGCACGTCACGCGACCACAGGTCGCTGAACTGACGCTCGGCCGTCATGCCGTAGGAGTCCACGGTCTCGATCACCGGTTCTTTCATGAGTGCGCTCCCCAGTCGGAGGGATCCTCATATCTTTCGTCACTTCCTGAGAGGAACCAATGGGGGGTTGCACGAACGTTGTACGGCGGTGACCGTGGGGGAGTGGCCCTGACCATGGCTCCGTCTGATCTGTAACGACCGAAGCCAAGGTCCGGCCAAGATCTGGTCAAGATTTCTCACCGTACATCCGGCTCACCGCGCCTGAAAACGGGCACAACAACGGCGTTGGTCCGCCAAGCGGAGGTAACCCCCGGTGAGAACGGCACGGGCCCGGGTCGCGCTCATGGCCGCGGCCCTCATGCTGTCCGCGTGCGGGCAGCCCGACTACACCTACGTGCGCGACCGTGACGGCACCACCTACTTCAAGGTGCCCGCCTCGTTCGCCCAGCTCGACGCCCACCAGATCGACCTCTACCTGAGCGGGACGCAGCCCGGCTCCCAGGCCGAGGCGGAGCGGTCCCGGCGCGTCTGGTCCGTCGCCTTCGACCAGTCGTCCGCACCGGACGTCACCCACCTGCTCGGCTCCACCGAGCCCTTCGTCTACGCCACCGTCCACCAGCTCACCGACGAGCAGCGCGACGGGGTCTCCCTCGACCGGCTCCGCGACTTCGTCCTGCCGGTGACCGCCCGGGTGCGCGAGCTGTACGAGGCACAGGCCACAGCCTCCGGCAGGCAGCCGCTGTTCACCGGGTTCGAGCAGATCAGCGACCAGGTGCTCACCTTCGACCGGGGCGCCAGGGGCGTCAGGGTGCGCTTCAACTACCGGATCGGGGCGGACGTCCAGACCTTCGACCACACCGCCATCCTCGACGAGCAGGGCGACACCGTCTCCGTCATGCTCATCGGCTGCCAGGCGATCTGCTTCCAGGCCCGTGCCGCGGAGTTCGACAGGATCGCCGACTCGTTCAGACTGCTCCGGCTGCCCGGATGAGGGGGCACAGTTGACCACCACCACGCACCACGAAGGGCTGCGCGCGCCCGGCAGCGGGCCGGCCGACCCCGACTCGGTCACCAGGAAGAGGATGCCGTTCTGGGACCGGAGCAAGTTCCTCATCGGGCTGGGCGCGGCCTTCCTCGTCCTGTCCTGGAAGACCATGGCCGACTACGAGGGCATCGTCACCTTCCCGGAGGCCATGCGGGCCATCGCCTACGAGCATCAGTGGATCTTCTGGCTGCTCGGCGCCGAGGCGCTGCGCCAGCTCCACTTCCTCGTCAGCGAGCGCTCGCCCCGCTACCACGGGTTCTGGAGCCGCCGCGTGTTCGGCGGGTTCGAGCGGTGGGCGCTCACCCGTTTCGACGACTGGACGCGGTACCGGATCTCCCGGGCCGTCAAGATCGTGTTCTGGGTCGTGCTGGTGGCGCTGGTGCTCGGCGCCGTCCTGGAGACCAGCCCGTTCCTGGCGCTGTTCCGGGCCCCCGCGCTGGTGTTCCAGGCGCTGCCGTTCCTGCTCCAGATCGTCTTCCTGTTCTTCGTGGTCATCATCCAGTTCGTCGGCATGTTCTGGTTCCTGTCGCGCGGCGGCGTCGAGACGTACTTCCCCGACGACATCAAGACCCGCTTCGCCGACGTGTGGGGCCAGGACCACGTCGTCGAGCGCGTCCGCGAGAACATCGTCTTCCTCGAACGTCCCGGCGAGATCGAGGAGCGCGGCGGGTACGTCCCCAGCGGCCTGCTGCTGTGGGGGCCGCCCGGGACCGGCAAGACGCTCATGGCCGAGGCGGTCGCGGGGGAGACCGGCAAGCCGTACGTGTTCGTGGACCCCGGCGCGTTCACCAACATGTTCATGGGCATCGGCATCCTCAAGGTCAAGACGCTGTTCCGCAAGCTGCGCAAGCTCGCCCTGCGGTACGGCGGCGTGATCGTCTTCTTCGACGAGGCCGACTCGCTCGGCAAACGCGGCCGGCTCGCCGTGCAGGGACCGCCCGGCCAGGGCGGCGGCTGGTCGGCGTTCTCCGGCGCGGCGGACTGCCACGGCCTCGGCTACCTGTCCGAGGAGACCCGCTCCGTGCTGGCCTTCCGCCG
The DNA here is from genome assembly GCF_040605905.1 of Nonomuraea sp. NPDC005501. Taxonomy (NCBI): domain Bacteria; kingdom Bacillati; phylum Actinomycetota; class Actinomycetes; order Streptosporangiales; family Streptosporangiaceae; genus Nonomuraea; species Nonomuraea sp. NPDC005501. Next base: position 43,804 of record NZ_JBEXDT010000034.1, read on the forward strand.
CGGCCGGGATCCGGAGGAGCCCGGCGCCCGCAACCGGTTCGTCATGGGCGGCGGCCTGAACAGCGGCGACCCCGGCACCCTCCAGGCGCTGCTCACCGAGCTGTCCGGGCTCAAGAAGCCGCGCGGCTTCTTCAACCGCCTCGTCCGCCGGCTGCTCGGCATGCGGCCCAAGCCGCCGCCCAAGTACCGCATCCTCGTCATGATGGCCACCAACCGGCCCGACGCGCTCGACGAGGCGCTGCTGCGCCCCGGCCGCATCGACCGCATCTACAAGGTGGGCTACCCGTCCAAGGCGGGGCGGCTGCGCACCTACCAGGGCTACTTCGACAAGGTCGAGCACGAGCTGACCCCCGAGCAGATCGACAAGCTCGCCACCATCACCCCGTACGCCACCGGCGCCACCATCAAGGACCTGGTCAACGAGTCGCTCATCACCGCCATCCGTGACGAGCGCGAGGTCATCACCTGGTCCGACGTGCTGCGCGCCAAGCGGCTCAAGCAGCTCGGCCCGCCCGAGGACGTCGAGTACATCGAGCGGGAACGGCACGCGGTCGCGGTCCACGAAGCCTGCCACGCCGTCGTCGCCTACGTCACCCGCTTCCATCTGGAGATCGACATCGCCACCATCGAGAAGGGCGCCGACTACCTCGGCATGGTGGCCTCCATCAAGCCGGAGGACCAGTTCACCCGGTGGAAGTCCGAGTACGAGGCCGACATCATGGTCTCCCTCGCCTCCCTGGCCGGCGAGCGGATGTTCTTCGGCCAGGACAACTCCTCCGGCGTGTCCGGCGACCTGCACTCGGCGACCTACCTGACCGCGCTCATGGAGTCCCACTGGGGCATGGGCTCCGGGGTCACCTCGCTGCCCGCCCTCCAGGAGCTGGAGATCATGGGCGGCAAGGCCATGCCGCGGCGCGACGGCGGTCCCACCGGCATCGCCGACCAGGAGCCGCCCAGGGGCAGGCCCGAGCTGACGCCCGACGTGCTGGGGGAGCGGATCGAGTTCAACCTCGTACGGCTGCTGGAGCGGACCGAGCGGCTGCTGGAGGAGCACCGGCGCGACGTGCTGTGCGTGGCGCACGCCCTGGAGACCCACAAGACGCTCAACGGCGACGACGTGGTGGCCATCGTCGAGCGGCGCCCCGGGCCGATCATCGACGGCACGGTCTACGCCTCGGACGAGCTGTACCAGGAGCTGGAGGAGTACCACCTGGAGGCGGCGCGGGCGCACAAGGAGCACAGCCGCATCGACCGGGACCTGCCGGGGGTCGCGGAGCCGCCGGGCGCCGGGGAGGTGGTCACGGGTCAGATCCTGCAGAACGCCCCCTCGGGGACACCCGTCATCCAGACAGTGCCCTCTGCTTCCGCTGCGCCCCCTGCTTCCGCTGCGCCCCCTGCTTCCGCTGGGCCCCCTGCTTCCGCCGCGTCCGCCGCGATCTCGGCGGACGGGCGGCCGGAGTTCGTGCCGTGGGCGCCGGAGCCCGCGCCGGCCGCCGCCCCCGTGGCCACCCCGCTGTCGGCTCCGGTGCCGGCCGGCGATCCCCCGGCGGCCCTCGCGTCCCTGGCCGGCCCCGTCCCCACGCCGCGGCGCGGGCCGCGCGGGCGGGGCTGGGTGCTGGTCACGAGCCTGCTCGCGCTGGTGACCCTCGTCCTGCTCGTCGGGCTCGCCCTCACAGGCATGGCGCCGCCCACCGGCAGCGGCAAGGGGACGGGGGTCGCCTCGCCGGGGCTGCTGCTCATCGTGTTCGTCGTCGTGGTGGCCGTGATCGTCGGCATCGGCCTCGCGCTCGTGGCGGTCCGCGGCATGCGGGCGGCCCAGGTCAAGGCCGAGCGCGAGCGCGACCACGCGCACGCCCGAGCGCAGCTCCTGGCCGCCGCCATGGACCCGGACACCGCCATGCGCCTGCTCGGCTACGACGGGGTGAACGGGAGGGACCCGCGCAACTGAAGCGCCGGGCCGGGCGGGAGACCTCCGGCCCGGCCCGTTCGCATGCCCTCACACATCGAGATGCGGATTGGTGTCACTTAACACGACGTTCACATTCGGGCAAAAAGCGGGAAACGGCCGTCCGCAAGACTCGGCGCGGCTGAGAGAAACCCCGAAAGGACCGTTCGTGAGCTACAAGGCTGAGTACATCTGGATCGACGGCACCGAGCCCACCGCCCTGCTGCGCTCGAAGACGAAGATCCTTGCCGATGGCGCCGAGCCGCCCGTGTGGGGATTCGACGGCTCCAGCACCAACCAGGCCGTGGGTCACTCCTCCGACCGGGTGCTGCGCCCGGTGTCCACCTACCCGGACCCGATCCGCGGCGGTGACCACATCCTCGTCCTGTGCGAGGTCGAGGAGATCGACGGCACCCCGCACAAGAGCAACACCCGCGCCCTGCTGCGTCCCATCGCCGAGCAGTACGCCGGCCAGGAGTCCTGGTTCGGCATCGAGCAGGAGTACACCTTCTTCAAGGGCAGCCGCCCGCTCGGCTTCCCCGAGGGTGGCTTCCCCGCCCCGCAGGGCCACTACTACTGCGGCGTCGGCGCCGAGGCCGTGTTCGGCCGCGAGATCGTCGAGCTGCACCTCGACCGCTGCCTGGCCGCCGGCCTCGCGATCTCCGGCATCAACGCCGAGGTCATGCCCGGCCAGTGGGAGTTCCAGGTCGGCCCGGCGGGCCCCGTCGAGGTGGCCGACCACCTGTGGGTCGCCCGGTACCTGCTCTACCGGACGGCCGAGGAGTTCGGCGTGGAGGCCACCCTCGACGCCAAGCCCGCCCGCGGCGACTGGAACGGCGCCGGCGCGCACACCAACTTCTCCACCAAGGCGATGCGCGAGAACTACGACGCGATCATCGTCGCGTGCGAGTCGCTCGGCGAGGGCGACAAGCCGATGGAGCACGTCTCCCAGTACGGCGCCGACATCGAGCTGCGCCTGACCGGCCACCACGAGACCGCCCCGTGGAACAAGTACAGCTACGGCGTGTCCAACCGCGGCGCCTCCGTCCGCATCCCGTGGCAGGTCGAGGTGGACAAGAAGGGCTACATCGAGGACCGTCGCCCCAACGCCAACATCGACCCGTACGTGGTCACCCGCCTGCTGGTGAACACCTGCTGCGCGGCGCTGGAGAAGGCCGGCCTCGTCTGACCGGTGGCACGACGCTGATCTCAGGGAACGCGGGCACCCCCGATGGGGCCCGCGTTCCCGCGTTGTCCGACTGCGCACCGTCGCCTCTCGACGCCGTACGGTAGTCGGGTCACCGCCCATCGTGACACGGGGCCACTCCGCCGCGCAGGCCGACGCCCGCGGCGGAGTGGCTTTCTTCCCGGCTTCCTCTCGCGGGAGGATCCTCCGCCGGCGGTCTAGAGGCGGAAGTCCAGGTCGGGGGTGATGTCGGCGACGTCCATCTGGGCCTTCTGCAGGCGGCCCGAGTGGTCCCAGTTCATCGCCTGCCAGCGGGTGAACTGCTCCAGCACCCACATGCCCGACTGGCGGCTGCCGTTGCCGGACTTGCCGTTGCCGCCGAACGGCAGGTGCGCCTCAGCCCCGGACGTGGAGTTGTTGACGCTGACCATGCCCGCCGAGACGCCTTCGCGGAAGCGGAACGCGTGCCGGGCGTCGGTCGTGTAGATGGAGCTGGACAGGCCGTAACCGGGCAGGTTCGCCAGCTCGATCGCCTCGTCCAGGGTCCGGAACGTCGTCACACCGACGATCGGGCCGAACGTCTCCTCCAGGAACAGCCGGTCCTCCGGCCGCACCCCGTCGACCACGACCGGGTGGTAGTACAACCCGCCCTCGCCGGTGAAGTCCTGACGCGCGCTGTCCGGGGTGATCCGTCCGGTCTCGCCGGTGACCACCCGATGGTGGGGCTGGATCCAGGTCAGGTACTCCTCGTACCGGTCGGCGAACTTCTGGTCGAGGAGCGGGCCCGCCAGCACGTCCTGGTCCGGCTCGCCGATCCTGGCCTCCCGCACCGCCGCGGCGAACCGCTCCACGAACTCGTCGTGGACGCTCTCGTGCACGATCACCGTGCCGAGGCTGGTGCAGCGCTGGCCGGCCGTGCCGAACCCGGAGAACAGAGCGCCCTCGACCGCGAGATCCAGCTCGGCGTCCGGCATGATCACCATCGGGTTCTTGCCGCCCAGCTCCAGGCACGCCGACTGCAGGTGGCGCCCGGTGAGCTCGCCCACCTTCCGCCCGACCTCGCTGGAGCCGGTGAACCCGACCTTCTGCACCGTCCCCTCCTCCAGCGCCCGCTCCAGCCCGCCGAACGTCTCGGCGCCGTCGGCGAACACCACGTTGAGCACCCCGTCGGGCAGGCCGGACGCGGCGAACAGCCGGTACAGGGCATGCCCGGACGCGGCCGCGTACTCGGCCGGCTTCCACACCACGGCGTTGCCGCACAGCAGCGCCGGCACCAGGTACCAGGACGGCACGGCGACCGGGAAGTTGCCCGCGGTGATCACCGCCGCCACGCCCACCGGGTTGCGGAAGGTGAACAGGTTCTTGTCCGGCATCTCCGACGGCACGGTCTGCCCGTACAGCCGGCGGCCCTCGCCGAGGAAGAAGTCGCACGTGTCGACGATCTCCCGCACCTCGCCCAGCGCCTCGGCGTACGGCTTGCCGATCTCCTCGGTGACCAGCCGGGCCAGGCTCTCGGCGTTGGCCTCGACCAGCCGCCCGATGGATGCGATCACCCGCCCGCGCACCGGCGCGGGCACCTTGGCCCACTCGCGCTGCGCCTCCTTGGCGGTCCGGCAGGCGGCGGCGAACGTGTCGGCGTCGGCCATCCCGACGCTCGCCACGACCTCGCCGGTGCGCGCGGGGTTGGTCGACTGGTACGTGCTCGCGCTGGCGGCGTCCTTGCCACCCACGACGGAGACGATCTGACGGGTCACCGGTGCCCTCCTCAAAGTTCCTACGGCCAGACAATCATCCCGCCGCGGAAAACCCAAGGCGGACCCCCGCGGGTCCGCGTTCGCGGGCTCGGTTCGAGAATCCACCAAGGTCGCTTACCTGGGACGTAATTGGCAGCTCTACCTCCGCCAGGCAAGACTTTACCCATCAGCACCGCAGACCCACCCGCACCACGACATTGGGGGCCATGAGATGTTCTTCGAGACGAATGACGGGACCAGGCTGGCGTACGAGGACTACGGCCAGGGCCGGCCGATCGTGTTCGTCGCCAGTGCGATGCTCTGCTCCGACATGTGGGAGTACCAGATCCCGTACTTCGTGGAGCGCGGCTACCGCTGCATTGCCCTGGACCGGCGCGGGCACGGCCGCTCCGACCGGCCCAGCACCGGTTACGACATGGACACGGCGGCCGACGATCTCGCCGTGCTGATCGAGCGTCTCGACCTGCGCGAAGTGACCTTGGTGGGCCACTCGATGGGCGGCGCCGAGATCGCCCGGTACCTGCACCGGCACGGCGACGAGCGGATCGCGCGGATCGCCCTCGTCTCCGCCATGCTGCCGTTCATGCGGCAGACCGACGACCACCCCGAGGGAATCCCCGGCGCCATCCTGGACGCGTCGATCGCCTCGCTCGACGCCGACCGGCCCAAGTGGCTGGCCCGGCAGGCTCAGGCGTTCTTCGCCACCCACCTGGGCAACGACGTCTCCCCGGCGCAGGTCGAGTTCACCATGCGTCAGTGCCTGGAGGTCTCGCCGTGGGCGGTGCGCCAGAGCCAGCGGAACGTGGTCAACTTCGACCACCGGGCCACCCTGCCGGAGATCAACGTCCCGACGCTGGTCGTCCACGGCGCCGCGGACTTCTCCGCCCCGATCGACGTCACCGGCCGCCGCACCGCCAAGCTCATCCCCGGCGCCGTCTACCACGAGTACCCCACCGCCGGCCACGGCCTGTTCGTCAGCCACCGGGACCAGCTCAACGACGACCTGCTCGCCTTCATCACGGGCCGGTGACCCGCCAGGACGCCGCGCGAGGAGGCCGCCTCCACGGGGAAGGCGGCCCCTGGCCGGCTACTCCCGGCCCTCGTCCGGCAGGCCGTTGTCGAACTGCTGCGGCTGGGCGAGCTCGTTCGGCTTGCCGCGCTCGGACTTCGCCAGGACGGCGGCGTCGGGGTAGTCGGTGACGAAGGCGTCCACGCCCAGGTCCAGGTGGGCGCGGTACTCCGCCAGCGCGTCGCCGTGGTCGGTCGGCGCCTGACCGCGGCGCAGTTGCAGGGGCAGGTACTGGTTCTCGCTGCGGAACGTGTACACGCCGATCTTGAGCCCCGCCTTGTGCGCGTCCGACACCAGCGCCGTCGGGGTGCCCCAGCCGCCGTCCGGGTTGACCGGGATCGCCGATGACTTGTCCGGCCCGATCCACCGGGCGTACTGGGCGATCTTCGCCAGCCCCTCGGGCTCCATCATGTCCGCGTACGTCGTCGGGTCCCCGGCCGCCGTCAGGTCGTACGGCCGGCCCGTGGTGCCGAGCGCCTGCCACAGCGGCACGCGCAGCTCCTTGGCCACCCGCTTCAGGCTGGACGGCTCGAACGACGGCACCACCACCGGGCTGTTCGGCCGGTCGAGCCCGTTGCGCTTGACGGTCTCGATCAGCGGCTCCTCCAGCGGCAGCCCGATCGACCTGAAGTACGTCGGATGCTTGGTCTCGGGGAAGACGCCGACCTGCCGGCCGTACTGGCGGGAGAGCCCCTTGGCCAGGTCGAGCACCTCCTGGAACGTCAGCACCTGGTATTGACGCGCTCTCTGCCCCATAAGGCGGAGATTCAGCCTGTGCCGCATCGTGCGGCGCTTCTGTGGCTTCCTGTTTCGTCGGGCTGTGCCGGACTGGCGTCCGGTCTGACCGGCCCTCGGCAGGCGTTTAGCCTCTCCGCCCGTCCGGCGGCGAGAATGTTGATAGCGGCGTTGACGTCCCGGTCGTGGACCGCGCCGCACGGGCAGGTCCATTCCCGGACGGTCAGGGGCATGGCCTCGGCGAGCGTCCCGCACGCCGAGCAGAGTTTCGAGCTCGGAAACCAGCGGTCCACTCTCGCGAAGATCCGCCCGTACAGCTTCGCCTTGTACTCCAGCATGTCGACGAAAGCCGACCATCCGGCGTCGTGCACGCTTTTGCCCAGTCTCGTCCGGGCGAGCCCGCCCACAGCCAGGTCCTTCACATACACCGCTTGATTGTCGCGGATGATCTGCGTGGACAGCCGGTGGTGGAACTCACGCCGCGCATCGGCGACCTTGGCGTGCTGGCGGGCGACCCTGCCACGGGCCCTGGCCCGGTTGCTGGAGCCTTCCTCCTTGCGGGCCAGCGCTTGTTGCAACGTGCGGAGTTTCCTCTCCGCACGGTGCAGAAACCTCGGCGAGTCGATCTTTCGGCCGTCGGAGAGCACCCCGGTACCGGCCGAAGAAGGACAACCGGCAGGCGATCCGGTTCCGGGGCGAGCTTCGGCCCTTTACGTTTGCCGGAGACCGAAGCGAAGAAGTTCCGCTGGCCCGGGGTCGGATCGATCCGGTAGGAGTACCGCAACTGCACCTGATCATCATGCAGGTGGCTCACGCCCGAGCGCAGCGAAATCCGGGACCGGCAGACACTGCGGTTTCACCCGTACCAACCTGACCCGACTGAATAGATCATGCGGGACGTGTGCACCGGCTTCGAAACCCGGATTCGCGAGTTCAACGGCAACAACAGCGAAATTTCCGGTGACAAGCGCGTGCGGCGACGGAGGCGGAGACCCGCCGTGAGGCCCGGCGCCCGGGTTGACAACGGACGGCCGAGTCCAACACCCTTTCACTATTCGATTAGGGAAAGGGTGTTTCGGTTGATCGAATTCAACCTGGACCGCGGCTCGGGGGTCTCGACGTACCTGCAGCTCGTTCACCAGGTCAAACAGGCGCTCCGGCTGGGTACGCTGCGGCCGGGCGACCAGTTGCCGACCGCCCGGGAGGTGGTCGAGAGCCTGGCCATCAACCCCAATACCGTGCTCAAGGCGTACCGGGAGCTGGAGCGCGAAGGGCTGGTCGAGGGACGGCCGGGGATGGGGACGTTCGTCCGGCAGGGCATCGCGGGTGCGACCCTGGCCGAGCACACGCGGCTGCGGCGCGGTCTGGAGACGTGGGTGCGTGACGCCCACGCGGCCGGGCTCGATCAGGAGGACCTGCGGGCGCTGTTCGCCGTGGTCCTGGCCGACGCCGCGAAGAAGGGCGTGGCATGAGTCCCGCGCTGGAGGCGACCGGGCTGGGCGTCCGATATCGGCGCACGTGGGTGTTGCGCGACTGCTCCCTGTCCGTGCCCACAGGACGCGTGGCGGCGCTTGTCGGGCCCAACGGCGCGGGCAAGACCACGCTCATGCACGCCGTCGTCGGCCTGCTGCGGCCCGCGCTGGGAAGCGTCCGCGTGGCCGGTGAGGCGGCGTTCGTGGCGCAGGACAAGCCGCTGTACGAGAGCTTCACCGTCGCCGAGATGCTCACCTTCGGCCGCCGTATGAACCGGCGCTGGGACGAGGCCGCCGCGGTCGACCGGCTCGCCGGGCTGGGCATCCCGCTGGAGCGGAAGGTGGGCGGGCTGTCGGGCGGGCAGCAGGCACAGGTGGCGGTCACGCTGGCGCTGGCCTGCCGTCCGGACCTGCTCGTGCTCGACGAGCCACTGGCCAACCTCGACCCCGTCGCCCGTCATGACGTGATGCGCTCGATCATGGCGGACGTGGCCGGGCGGGAGCTGACCGTGCTGCTGTCCTCGCACGTCGTCTCCGACCTGGAGGAGACGTGCGACTGGCTGGTCGTGCTGAACGGGGGCCGGCTGCAGGTCAGCGGTGACATCGAGGAGCTGCTCGACGGGCACCTCGTGCTCACCGGGCCGGAGGAGGCGTCGGCGGCGGGGACGCAGGTGGTGGGCGCGAGCCGTACGGGCAGACAGGTCAGCATGCTGGTCAGGGGCGCGCCCCCGCTCGATCCGCGCTGGCGGGCGCGGCGCCCCGGGCTGGAGGAGCTCGTCATGGGCTACCTGCGCAGCCCCGGGTCGGCGGCGCTGCCGGGACTGACAGGAGTGGGCTCATGATGTGGCTGACGTGGCGCCAGCACCGGGCGCAGATCCTCGTGACGGCGGGTTTCCTGGCGCTGCTGGGGGTGCTGCTGCTGGGCTCGGCGGTGGAGGCGAGCCGGTACGTGGCCGAGCACGCCGCGCCCGGCTGCCCGGGGCCCGCCGTGGCGTGCGGAGAGCTGGCGGTGGCGCTCGGGCAGCGCTACGACGCCGTCTACTCGGTGTTCGGCTGGATGCCGCTGGTCCTGCCCGCGCTGATCGGGGCCTTCTGGGGCGCACCGCTGCTCGGCCGCGAGTACGAGCGCGGCACCCACCGCCTGGCCTGGACGCAGTCCGTGCCCGTGTGGCGGTGGCTGGCGGTCAAGCTGTCGGTCCTGGGCGGGGCCGTGGTGGCGGGCGGGCTGCTGCTGTCGCTCATGGTCGGCCTGTGGCGGCCGGTGTTCAGGGCGGGGGTCGACTCCTCGTTCGGCAACATCGGCGTGTTCAACATGGTGGGGGTGGCGCCGGCGGCGTGGTGGCTGTACGCGCTCGCGCTGGGCACGGTGGCCGGCACCCTGTTCCGGCGTACGCTGCCCGCGATGGCGCTGGTCGTGGCCGGAGTGGCGGTGACGATGTTCACGCTGTTCCAGCTGAGCGACCACTATGCGGAGCCGGCGCGTGTCGAGCTGTCCGGCACCGTGCTGCCGGACGATCCCGACCCCCGGCTGGTGAGCGCCGCCTGGGTGGAGCCGTCGGGAAGGGAGGTCGCCGATCCGGCCGGCAGTGGCTGCCCGCGCCGGGTGGACGTGGGGCCGAGCAACAGGAACGCCGAGGCGTGGCAGGCGTGCCTGTTCGGCAAGGGTTACAAGTACGCGGTGTACTACCATCCGCCGTCCAGGTTCTGGCGCTTCCAGTGGACCGATGCGGGGATCCTGACGCTCGCGTCGGTGGCCTTCGGCGGCGTGGCCGTGCGCCGCACCCTCCGCCGCCCCGCTGACGGGGCTCGCTCCGTCAGCGGGGCGCGGGGGGACGGCAAAAACCGCAGCATGACGGTGTCGCAGGTCGCTGGCGGGATAGGGATCAGGGTGTCCGGGGCCGGTCCCTTCCCAGCAGGAGATGACACATGGTCGCTCCCCTTCTCGCCACCGTGAGCGATGCCGCCGGGACGGCCCTGAAGGAGGCCGCCGCGAGTTCGGCCGACCTGGGGGCCGCGCGGATGCAGATGGCGCTCTCCCTCGGCTGGCACATCATCCTCGCCTGCTTCGGCGTGGGCATGCCGGCGATCACCCTGCTGGCCGAGTGGCGGGGGCACCGCACCGGTGACGTCCACTACCGGCTGCTGGCCCGGCGGTGGGCGCGGGCCATGGGCGTGCTGTTCGCCGTGGGCGCCGTCTCCGGCACCATCCTGTCGTTCGAGATGGGCCTGCTGTGGCCGGGGATGATGGGCACGTACGGCGAGGTCATCGGGCTGCCGTTCTCGCTGGAGGGCATCGCGTTCTTCATCGAGGCGATCTTCCTGGGCATCTACCTGTACGCCTGGGACCGGATGCCGCCCGTCCCGCACATGCTGTCCGGCGTGCCGATCGTCATCGCGGGTGTGGCCAGCGCGTTCTTCGTCGTCACCGCGAACGCCTGGATGCAGCAGCCGACCGGATTCCTCCTGCGCGACGGCCGGGTGGTGGCGGTGAACCCGTGGGCGGCGATGTTCAACCCGGCGACGCCGCCGCAGACCGTGCACATGATCCTGGCCGCGTTCATGGTCGCCGGGTACGGCATGGCGAGCGTGTACGCCGTGGCCATGCTGCGCGGACGGCATGACCGCTACCACCGGGTCGGCCTGCTGCTGCCGCTGACCGTGGCGGGGATCGTCACGCCGTTCCAGATCGGCGTGGGCGACTGGGCGGCGCACTTCGTGGCCGACAACCAGCCCGTCAAGCTGGCCGCCATGGAGGGGGTCTTCGCGTCGGGGCGCGGGGTGCCGCTGCACCTGGGCGGGATCGCCGTCGACGGCGAGCTCAGGTACGCCCTGGAGATCCCGTACGGGCTGTCGCTGCTCGCCCACTGGGATCCCGGCGCCGCCATCCAGGGCCTGAACGTGGTCCCGCCCGGCGACCGGCCGCCCGTCAACATCGTCCACTGGGCGTTCCAGATCATGGTGGGCATGGGCATGGCGCTGCTGCTGCTCGCCGCGTGGCTGGCCGTGTCCTGGTGGAGGCGGCGTGAGCCGCCGCGCACGGTGTGGTTCGCGCGCGCCGCGGCGCTGTCGGGGGTGGCGGCGGTGCTCGCGCTGGAGGCCGGCTGGGTCGTCACCGAGGTGGGGCGGCAGCCCTGGATCGTCTTCCGCGTGCTGCGCACCGCCGACGCCGTGAACCCGGCGCCCGGCCTGGTGTACGGCTTCGTCCTGGTCACGGCGGTGTACGTGGCGCTGACCGTCGCCACCGTGTACGTGCTGCGGCGGCTGGCGCGTGACGTGCCGGTGCCCGTCGCGCCGCAGGAGCCCGACGTCTCCGGCTACAAGGTCGTCTGACCATGCCGCTGCCGGAGATCATGCTCGCGGTGCTGTGGATCGGCCTGACCGCGTACGTGCTGTTCGCCGGAGCCGACTTCGGCGGCGGCGTGTGGGACCTGCTGGCCGGCGGGGCCGCCACGGGCCGCCGGAGCCGGGAGCTGGTGGAGCACTCCATCGGTCCCGTCTGGGAGGCCAACCACGTCTGGCTGATCTTCGTGCTCGTGCTGATGTGGACGGGCGTCCCGTCGGTGTTCGCGGCCGTCGCCTCCACCCTGTACATCCCGTTGACGCTCGCGGCGCTCGGCATCATCGCCCGGGGCGCGGCCTTCGCCTTCCGCAAGGCGTCCACGGAGCTGTGGCAGCAGCGGCTGTTCGGGGCGACGTTCGCGTTCTCCTCCGTCGTCACGCCGTTCTTCCTGGGAACGGTGGCGGGCGCCATCGCCTCCGGCCGGGTGCCGCCGGGCATCGCCAAGGGCGACCTGGTGACGAGCTGGGCGAACCCGACGTCGCTGGTGGCGGGCGCGCTGGCCGTCGGCACCGCCGCGTACCTGGCCGCCTGCTACCTGACCCGCGACGCCGAGCGCACCGGGCAGAAGGACCTGGCGGAGGAGTTCCGGCGCCGGGCCCTGGTGACCGGCCTGGTCGTGGGCGTGCTGTCGGCGGCGGGGCTGCTGGTGCTGCACGCCGACGCGCCGCGCCTGTTCGCCGAGCTGACCTCCGGCCGGGCGCTGCCGTTCCTGGTGCTGTCGGTGGTGGCCGGGGTGGCGTCGCTGCCGCTGCTGTGGCTGCGCCGCTATCTGGCGGTACGGATCACCGGCGCGCTGGCCGTGGTGGGGCTGCTGTGGGGGTGGGGCGTGGGGCAGTACCCGGTGCTGCTGCCGGGCGTGACGCTGCGGGAGGCGGCGGCCACCGGGACGGTGCTGGCGGCCAGCCTCGGCGCCCTGGCCGTCGGGGCGGTGCTGCTGGTGCCGTCGCTGTGGTGGCTGTACGCGACGTTCCAGCGCGGGCACACCGGCGGCAAGGACCGGGAGCAGGCCGGGAGTTAGGCCCTTCCCACCGGCCCACGCTTTTCCTTACGCCATAAGCTATCCTCTGTCGGGTAACTCTTTATGTCATAAGGAATCAGAGGTGAACCGGATGACCACCCGGGTGACACTCCACGACGGAGCCGAGATCGACGTCGAGATCAAGGGCGACGGCCCCGCCGTGCTCCTGCCCGTGAACCCCCGTCCCGTCGAGGGCCCGCAGGCGGAGGAGATGCGCAAGTGGGGCGCGGACCCCGCGCTGGGCCGCACCCTCATCGACGGGCTGGCGGACCGCTTCACGGTCGTCGCGTTCGACTACGAGGGCCATGTCCTGGCCCAGCCCAAGCCGGACACGCTCACCCCCGCCAACGTGGCCGCCGACCTGCTGGCCGTGGCCGACGCCGCCGGGGCCGACCGGTTCGCGTACTACGGCTACTCCTGGCTCGCGCTCAGCGGCCTCCAGCTCGCCGTCCGCACCGACCGGCTGTCGGCGCTCGTCATGGGCGGCTACCCGCCGATCGGCGGCCCGTACGCGGCGATGCTGGCCGTCACCACCGCCACCCACACGATGGCGACCGACCCGGCCCCCGAGGAGCCCGACGGTGAGCCAGGGGAGCCGGGCGACTGGTCCAAGGTGAAGGTGACGATGACGCCCGGCCAGACGCAGCAGTTCGTCACCCTGTACGAGGAACTGCGCGGGTTCGACGACCTGGCCGTGCAGTCGCGGGTCACCTGCCCGCGGCTGTGCTTCGCCGGCTCCGCCGACGTGATCCAGTACGACGAGCGGTGGGGCGGCGTCATCGTGGACATCGCCGGCCCGTTCACCGGACGGCGGGACGAGATGGAGTCGCTCGGGTGGGAGGTGCGGGTGCTGGACGGCCTCGACCACACCGGCGCCATGCAGCCGGGCGCCGTCCTGCCGATCCTGCGCCCCTGGCTGGAGTCCCGCCTGCCGGCCCGGGTGTCGTGACGCCTCAGACGTAGTAGCCCTGCACCGGGACCTGCGCCTTATCGTAAAGCGCGGGTCCCTCCAGGCGGGGACCGGCGGCCGTGGCCGGCGGCTTGAGGCCGGTGAGCTGCTCGGTGGACAGCGCGAACACGACGCGGCCGAGGAACGAGCGCTCGATCGCGCCCGTGCACATGCCGCACGGCTGGCAGCTCGTGTACATCGTGGTGGCCGCCGCCGCCTCGGGCGTCAGCTCGCGGGCCGCCCAGCGGGCCAGCTTCAGCTCGGGATGGGCGGTGATGTCGCCGCCCGTCACCGTCGAGTTGCGCTCCTCGGCCAGCACGTCGCCGTCCGGACCCACCAGCAGCGAGCCGAACGGCGGGTCGCCGCCCTCACGGGCCTCGGCGGCCAGCTCGATGGCCCGCAGCAGGAACCGTTCGTCGTCGTGTGTCATGGGGACTCCGTCCGTACATCGGGATTGATCTTACGAGCGGCGGCCACAGCGGCGAGCGCCTGCCAGGCCGCCTCGGGGTGCAGCGTCTCCGCCGGGTCCTCGCCGAACGGGTCCAGCACCACCGTCTCCACGCCGAGCAGCCGCAGCTCCTCCAGGTCGCCGAGGACCTGGTCGAGCGTGCCCTCGCCGGCGAGCCGGTCCGGGCCCGTGACGGGGGTGCCGGTCAGCCGCAGCACGATGCGCGGGACCATGGCCGGCACGGGACGCCCCAGCTCCTCGGCCGCGGCGGCCAGCCGGTCCGCCGCCTCCCGCATCCAGGGCACCGTGCGCCGCAGCGGGTGCCAGGCGTCGCCCAGCCGCGCGGCCCGGCGGATGCCGGCGTCGCTGTTGCCGCCCACCCACAGCGGGATGTGTCCCGCGCGGTAGTCGTCCTCGTTCTCCCACGCGGCGCGCATGGCCAGCAGGTGCTCCTCGGTCAGCGCGCCGCGCCGCTCGAACGGCACGCCCAGCGCCTCGAACTCCTGCCGGGCCCACCCGACGCCCACGCCGAGCACCAGCCGCCCGCCGCTGAGCTGCTGCAGGTTGGCGGCCATGCGGGCCACCAGCAGCGGATGACGGTACGGGACGATGAGCACGGTCGTGCCCAGCCCGATCCGGTCCGTGACGCCGGCCAGCCACGACAACGTGGTGAACGGCTCGTAGAACGGCGCCGGGTACTGCTCGGCCACGTCGGGCGTCACCACGACGTGGTCGGAGACCATCAGCAGGTCGAAGCCGAGACCCTCGACGGTCCGCGCCCACTGGCGCAGCGTGCCGGGGTCGGTCCCGGGGCCGAAATTCGGAACATTCACACCTATCCGCACCCGTCCAACGCTATCCACCCTCACAGCCGATCCGGAAGGCAATCCTCACGCTATGAGGGCTGGACGGCCGTGGATCTCCCGGTAGTTTGGGCCCATGGCAGAGAATGTCGATGCGACCGACTGGGCGATCATCGCCGAGCTTCAGCGGGACGGCCGCGTCCCTCTGACCGAGCTGGCCCGGCGCGTCAACCTCAGCGCCTCGGCCACCACCGAGCGGGTACGGCGGCTGGAGGCGGCGGGCGTCATCACGGGCTACCGGGCCGAGATCGACCTGGCCAAGGTGGGCTTCGCGGTGCTGGCGATGGTCCGGCTCAAGTACCCGGGCAACCGGCACGAGCCGCTGCACCGGCTGCTCGGCGAGCGCCGGGAGATCCTCGAATGCCTGCGCACCACCGGGGACGACTGCTACACGCTCAAGGTGGCGGCCGTCTCCATGGGACACCTGGAGCGCATCGTGGACGAGCTCGCACAGTTCGGGAGCACCACGACCAACGTCGTCTACAGCCAGACCCTGGCCTACCGGGCCCCCGCCGCGCCCTCCACCTGAACGCTCCTCCTCGTCGCTCCCCGGGGATCAGCTCGCCGCGCCCCGCTCCCGCGCGGCGGCGAGGCCGTCCGTCCGCACCTCCTCCGGCGAGCGGTCCGGGCGCAGGCCGCGCCACGAGGGGTGACGCAGCCGCCCGTCGCCGGTCACGTCCGCGTACCGCACCTCGCCGACCAGCCGCGGCTCCACCCAGCGGGCGTCGCGGGCGTACTCGCGCGGCACCGGCTGCCCGAACGGTGACGAGGGCCGCTCCAGCGGCGTCAGGTCCTCACGCAGCGCGATCAGCATGGCGTCGGTGAACCCGGTCCCGACGTGCCCCACGTACATCAGCCGCCCGCCCGGGTCGTACGCGCCGAGCAGCAGCGACCCGATCCCGCCGGCACGCCGCCCCGCGCCCGGCTTCCACCCGCCGATGACCACTTCCAGATGGGAGAAGTTCTTCACCTTCGTCCACTCCGGGCCCCGCCCGCCCGGACGGTACGGCGAGTCGCGCCGCTTGACGACCACGCCCTCCAGGCCGAGGCGGTGACTGGCGTCCAGTGCCGCCCGCGGGTCGCCGAGGAACGCCACCGGCGTCTGCCACCGGAACCCCGGCCGCACCAGACCCTCCAGCAGCTCCCGGCGCTCGTCGTACGGCAGGCGGATGGCGCTGCGGTCGTCGACGTGCAGCACATCGAAGATCATGTACGTGACGGGGACGGTCCTGACCAGCTCGGCGATCCTCATGGGCCGCCGCTGGTGCATCCGCGCCGCCAGCGCGCCGAAGCTGGGCAGGCCGCTGTCGTCGAACGCCACGATCTCGCCGTCGAGCACCACGTCGCGGCCGCCCACGGCCCCGGCCATGGGGTACAGCTCGGGATAGGCCGGCGTGACATCGCGCCCGTTGCGCGACATGAGGCGCAGCGCCCCCGCCTCGACGTACGCCAGGCCGCGCACGCCGTCCCACTTCATCTCCGCCGACCACAGGCCGTGCTGCGCGGGTGGCGGCAGGCGGCCGAGCTGGGCGAGCATCGGCCGGTACGTGGGGAGTCGCCCCATGACGGATGGCCTTCCCGCGCGGGGAACGGCTACGGTCCGGTGGGAGTAGAGGGCGGGTCAAGTCCCGACAAAGCAGCCGCTTCCTGTCGCTCCCGGCCGTTCCGGTCGGCCGTGAGGCCTGGAACGTTCGGTCGGCCGTGAGGCCTGGAAGGTTCAGTCGGCCGTGAGGCCTGGAACGTTCGGTCGGCCGTGAGGCCTGGAAGGTTCAGTCGGCCGTGAGGCCTGGAAGGTTCAGTCGGTCGTGAAGTCCTGGAAGTCGAAGCCCGGCGAGACCACGCAGCTCACCAGCACGGCCTCGTCGCCGGCTGGGCGCGCCGCCTGCCAGGCGCCTCCCGGGACCACGGCCTGCGGCACCTGTCCCTCCTCCACCAGCGGGCCGAGCACGACCGTCTCGTCGCCGACGGTGAGCGTCAGCGGCCCGCCCCGGTGCCACAGCCACACCTCGTCGGACCGTACGCGGTGCGGGACCGACCGCTCGCCGGGATGGAGCAGG
This sequence comes from Nonomuraea sp. NPDC005501, assembly GCF_040605905.1. Lineage (NCBI taxonomy): Bacteria > Bacillati > Actinomycetota > Actinomycetes > Streptosporangiales > Streptosporangiaceae > Nonomuraea > Nonomuraea sp. NPDC005501. The sequence continues at coordinate 60,640 of NZ_JBEXDT010000034.1, forward strand.
AAGTAGATGCCCGTGGCGCTGGCGCGCGGGCCGGGATAGCCGTCCGGCCGGAACGACACCGGCGAGCGCCAGGTCTCGCGGAACCAGCCGCCCTCGGGGTGGGGCAGCAGGTCGAGCGCGCGGGCGATGGGAGGGCGCTCCTCGAACCGGACGGGGGCCCCGTGGACGTCGCGGCGCAGGAACCGGGTGCCGTCGAGGACGAGCTGCCCGGACAGCCCGCTGGCCAGGGCCTCCGCCTCGTCCGCCACCTCGGTCGACGGGCCGTCGGGATAGATCGTCAGCTCCACGGGGCGAGTCTATGATCTCGCTCCTGACGGCGTTGTCAGGCGGGGCTGGAAATGTCGGTCCGAGTGGCTAGTGTGCCCTAGGTGATCGAACGGTGGAGCCGCGACCAGGTGCTCGCCCTCGCCCCCGACGCGCCGTCCCGCAAGGCCGCCCAGGGTGTGGCGAAGGCTGCCGCGTGGCCGTTTCTCGGGGTCGTCACGGACGGTGCTGCCGTGGTGTTCGGCGAGTGCGCGGGGAGCGGGGCGAAGCCGTACCGGACGTGTGTCGACCTCGCGGAGCCCGCCTACTGGTGCGGCTGCCCGAGCCGGAAGTTCCCGTGCAAGCACGCGCTCGGGCTGCTGCTGCTCTGGGCGGCCGGCGAGGTGCCCGCCGCCGGAGCCGCGCCGGGGTGGGCCGCCGACCGGCTCGCCGACCGCGCCACTCGCCCCACCTCGAACGTCGCGCCGGTGGCGGGACCAGGTTCGGTGGCGGGACCGGGGGAGGCGGCGGGGCCGGAGGCAGCGGGATCGGGGGAGGCGCTGCGAGGGGTGGAGGCTGCCGCGGGCCGGGGAGGCGGGCGTGGCACGACGGCGGAGTCTGCCCGGCACGCCCGGGTGACCGCCGGGCTCGCCGAGCTTGAGCGCTGGCTGGCCGACCAGATCCGCCAGGGCCTGGCCGCGGCCGGCGACGGCGACTGGGACGACCTGGCCAAGCGGCTCGTGGACGCCCAGGCACCGGGGATGGCGGGCACCGTGTCCCGCCTGCGGGCGGCCCGCGCGGCGGACGACTGGCCGGAGCGGCTGCTGGAGGAGTACGCCCTGATCGATCTGCTGGCCGTGGCCTACCGCCGCCGCGCCCACCTGCCGGCCCCGCTGGTGCAGACGGTGCTGTCGCGGGTCGGGTTCCAGGTGACGCGCGAGGAGGTGCTGGCCGGCCCGACTGTACGGGACAGCTGGGACGTCCTGGGGCAGCGCGACGAGGTGCAGGAACGGCTGACGTCCCGCCGGCTGTGGCTGCGGGGCCGCGCCACGGGCCGGCCCGCGCTGGTGTTGTCGTTCGCCCCGCAGGGCCACGCCCTGGACGCCTCGCTGGTCACGGGCACCACCGTGCACGCCGACCTGGTCTTCTACCCGGGCGCCGCGCCGCTCCGCGCCCTCCTGACCACCCGGCACGCGGCACCTGCACCCGCACCCCCGCCGGCATCTCCGCCTGCATCTCCGCCTGCACCGCTCCCGCCTGCACCGCACGCGCCTGCACCGCCCGCGTCTGCGACGATCATGCGGGCGACGGCGGCCGTGCCCGCCACGACAGGGCCCGCCACGACAGGGCCCGCCACGACAGGGCCCGCCACGACAGGGCCCGCCACGACAGGGCCCGCCACGACAGGGCCCGCCACGACAGGGCCCG
>NZ_JBEXDT010000034.1:62410-74980 GCF_040605905.1 Nonomuraea sp. NPDC005501
CTGCGCTCATGGGCGCGCCGCCCGGGGTGACGCCGGAGGAGGCGATGGACGAGGTGGCCGCCGCCCTCGCCGCCGACCCCTGGACCGACTCCTGGCCCCTCGTCCTGGCCGGGGTCGTTCCCGGGCGTACCCATCTCGGCGGATTCCCGTTGCACCGGAGCGCGTACGACCCGTGGCGGCTGATGGCCGTCTCCGGGGGTCACCCCGTCACGGTCGCCGCCGAGTGGACCCCGTACGGGCTGCGCCCCCTGACGACCTGGGCTGACGACGGGACGGTGGTGATCCTGTGAGCTGGGACGACCTCGCCTCCACGGCCCTGGTGGGCACCCACCGCAGGCCGTACCAGGGGGATCTGCTGGCGGACGCCGCCGTGGAGGTCGCCCGGCGGCGCGCCGGGCGCCGCCTCGCCCTCGCGAGCGAGCAGCCCTCGGGCGCGGGCCCCGACGTCGCCCCCTCGGACGGGACCATCCCTGGCACCGGCGCGGATCAGGTCCCCCCTCGGCAGGAGGTATCCGGGGACGGGCGGGTGGCGCCGCGGGAGGGGCAGGCGGCCGTCGGCGGGGTGGCGGCCGGGCGGCTGGTGCGGATTCTCGGGGGCGAGTACGAGCGGCTGCTGCCCGAGTGGCTGGCCGCCGCGGCGGCGACCGGACGCCGGGTGCCCCCGTACGTGCTGCCGGAGCTGCTCGAACGCGGCCGCCGCGACCGCTCCATCCGCGCGCACCTCGGCGTGCTCGCCGGGCGGCGCGGCCGGTGGCTGGCCGGGCTCAACCCGGCCTGGGCCTACCTGCTGGAGGAGCCGACCGGCGAGACGTGGGAGCTGGGAAGCCCCGCCGACCGCCGTGCGTACGTGCGGCGGCTCAGGGTGGACGATCCCGGGGCCGCGCGGCAGCTGCTGGAGAGCACGTGGGAGAGCGAGACGCCGGACGACCGGGCGGAGTTCGTGACCGTGCTGGCCGAGGAGCTGTCCGTCGGGGACGAGCCGTTCCTTGAACGGGTGCTCGACGACCGGCGCCGCGAGGTCCGCCAGCAGGCCGCGAACCTGCTGGCCCGGCTGCCCGGCTCCGCCCTGTCCCGGCGGATGGCCGAGCGGGCCCGGGCCTGCTTCACCATCGCCGGAGGCGTGATGCGCGTGGAGCCTCCGAAGGAGTGCGACCGGGCGATGGAGCGCGACGGCGTCAAGGCCAAGCCGCCCCGGGGCATCGGTGAGCGGGCCTGGTGGTTGCAGCAGGTCATCGCCCGCGCGCCGCTGGAGATCTGGGGCCCCGCCCCGGCGCCGCTGCTGGCCCTGCGGATCCCCGACTGGGACGCCGAGGTGAAGACCGCCTGGGTCCGGGCCGCCCTGCTGCAGCGCGATCCGGCGTGGGCGCGGGCGATGTTCGCCTGGGACCCGATCGCCGACCTGCTGACCGTGCTGCCGCCCGGCGAGCAGCAGGTGCTCGCCGCCGCGTTCGTCCGCGAGCATGATCTGGACAGCCAGTTGATCATGGTGTTGGGCGGCGTGTCGCCGGACTGGCGTGAGGAGCTGGCCACGGCCGTACTCGCGAAGATCGTCAAGGTGGCCGGCACCCAGCCCTGGAACCTCGGCGAGCTCGTCAAGCTGGCCGGCGAGCGGGTCGCGCCCGCGCTGGGCGACCTGGCCGCGCGTTACTCGACCGAGCCGGCGGTGCAGCAGGTGGCCGCCATGCTGCGGTTCCGCGCCGACATGATGGAGGAGCTTTCGTGAACGACCTCAGCCCGGTGAGCGGAGCCCGCACGGGCGGCGACGCGGGCGTGCCGAACGACGCAGGCGTTCTGCGCCCCCACGCGGAGGACCAGTACGCCGAGGAGTTGCACCTGCTCGCCAAGGAGGACGACCGGCCCCGCCCGCCCGGCTGGAAGCTGTCTCCGTGGGCGGTCACCACCTACGTCCTCGGCGACGGCGACCGCATCACGCCCAAGTACGTGGGAGCCCGCCGCATCGTGGAGGTGGCCGTCGCCACGCTCGCCACCGACCGCGCGCTGCTGCTGCTCGGCGTGCCCGGCACGGCCAAGACCTGGCTGTCGGAGCACCTGGCCGCCGCCATCAGCGGCGACTCCACGTTGCTCGTCCAGGGCACGGCCGGCACCGCCGAGGAGGCCGTTCGTTACGGCTGGAACTACGCGAGGCTGCTGGCCGATGGCCCGTCGATCGAGGCGCTGACCCCGTCGCCGGTGATGCGGGCCATGGGCGAGGGCCGCGTGGTCCGGGTCGAGGAGCTCACCCGCATGCCGTCCGACGTGCAGGACGCCCTCATCACCGCGCTGTCGGAGAAGACGTTGCCCATCCCCGAGCTGGGGCGCGAGGTGCAGGCAAGGCGCGGGTTCAACCTCATCGCCACCGCCAACGACCGCGACAAGGGCGTCAACGACCTGTCCAGCGCGTTGCGCCGCCGCTTCAACACGGTCGTGCTGCCCGTCCCGGCCACCGCCGAGGAGGAGGTCGACATCGTCTCGCGGCGGGTCGACCAGCTCGGCAGGTCACTGGAGCTGCCGGGCACCTCGACGGGGCCGGAGGAGATCCGGCGCGTGGTGACGGTGTTCAGGGAGCTGCGTGCGGGCGTCACCGAGGACGGCCGCACCAGGGTCAAGTCGCCCAGCGGAACCCTGTCCACGGCCGAGGCCATCTCGGTGCTCACCAGCGGCATCGCGCTGGCCGCGCACTTCGGCGACGGGGTGCTGCGGCCGGCCGACGTGGCGGCGGGGATGGTGGGGGCCGTGGTGCAGGAGCCGGTGTCGGACCGGGTGGTGTGGCGCGAGTACCTGGAGACGGTCGTCCGCGAGCGGCCGGGCTGGCAGGACTTCTACCGGGCCTGCCGTGACGTCTCCTGACCGCGACGTCTTCCGGCCGCGGGGTCTTCCGACTGAGACGGGTTCTGACCGGAACCTGTTCTGGCCGGGACGTGCTCTGACCGGGACGTGCTCTGACCGGGGCCTGTTCTGGCCGGGACCTGTGCTGAGCCCACGTGATTGCGACGGTGACCTGTTCTGACGGCGGCGTCTCGTCGTCGACGGCCGTTCCCGCACCGCTCCCGCGTCCGACGGCGCGGGGGCTCCACGTTCGAGGAGATGCGATGACTGTCTCGGTCCTGGGGGTGCGCCACCACGGGCCCGGGTCGGCGAGGGCCGTGCGAGAGGAGCTGCGGCGGCTGCGGCCCGACGTGATCCTCGTCGAGGGGCCGCCGGAGGCCGACCCGCTCGTGGCCCTGGCCCCGGAGCTGGAGCCGCCGGTGGCGTTGCTGGCGCATGTCCCGGGCGCGCCGTCGAGCGCGGCGTTCTGGCCGTTCGCACGGTTCTCGCCCGAGTGGCAGGCCATCCTGTACGGCACGGCCCACGGCGTTCCCGTTCGCTTCTGCGACCTCCCGGCCGCGCACTCGCTCGTCTACCCGGCTCCCGGCACGGTTCCGGCCGTCGGCGTCGGTCCGGTCCCCGGCTCAGGTCCGGCCCCTGACCCAGGTCCGGCCCCTGGCGCGGGCGGGGGTTCCGGTGCCGGCCCAGGGGCGGGTGGCGGTGAGGTCGCGGACGTGCCGGGGGACGCCGGCGCCACGCCCGTGGAGGTGCGGGTGGATCCCATCGCGACACTCGCCTTCGCCGCCGGGTACGACGATCCGGAGCGCTGGTGGGAGGACGTCGTCGAGCATCGCGGCGACACCCCGTTCGAGGCGATCGCCGAGGCGATGGCCGCCGTCCGCGAGGGGCACGTGCCCGACCAGCGGGAAGCCCGCCGCGAGGCGTACATGCGCCGGATCCTCCGGGCCGCGCTCAAGGAGGGGCACCAGCGGGTCGCCGTCGTCTGCGGCGCCTGGCACGTCCCGGCCCTGACCGGGCCGCTGCCGCCGGTGAAGGCCGACGACGCGCTGCTGCGCGGCCTGCCCAAGGCGAAGGTCGAGCTGACGTGGGTGCCGTGGACGTACGGGCGGCTGGCCTGGTGGAGCGGCTACGGCGCGGGCATCGGGTCGCCGGGCTGGTACGACCACCTGTTCGCCGCGCCCGACCGGCCGGTCGAGCGGTGGCTGGCCGCGGCGGCCGGGGTGCTCCGTGACGAGGGCCTTCCGGTGTCGTCCGCGCACGTCATCGAGGCGACGCGGCTCGCCCACGGCCTCTCCACGCTGCGCGGCCGCCCCCTGGCGGGACTCGGCGAGGTCACCGAGGCCGTCCGGGCCGTGTTGTGCGAGGGCGATGAGCCGGCCGTCGAGCTGATCCAGCGGCGCATGGTCGTGGGGGACCGCCTGGGCCATGTCACCGACCGCACGCCCATGGTGCCCCTTCAGCGCGACCTGCGTGACCAGCAGCGGCGGCTGCGGTTCAAGCCCGAGGCGATCGACCGGGACGTGACCCTCGACCTGCGCAAGCCCCTCGACCTCGAACGCAGCCACCTGCTGCACCGGCTGCGGCTGCTCGGCGTCGGCTGGGGCACACCGGGGGAGTCGCGGGGGAAGGGGACGTTCAAGGAGACGTGGAGGCTGCGGTGGCGGCCCGAGTTCGACGTCACGCTGATCGAGAGCGCCGCGCTCGGTGTCACGGTGGCGGAGGCGGCCACGCAGCGTGCCCGTGACCTGGCTTCGGGCGGCGGCGCGTCTCCGGGGGGCGCGTCTCCGGGGGGCGGGTCGGCGTCCGGGGGTGGCTCGGGACCTGGGTTCGGCTCACGGCCGGGTTCCGGCTCCGGGGCCGGTTCCGGGGTGGTGGTGTCGTTGGCCGATCTGGCGGATCTGGTGGAGCGGTGCCTGCTGGCCGAGTTGCCGGACGCGCTGCCGGAGGTGCTGGCCGCCCTCTCGGCCAGGGCCGCTCTCGACACGGACGTCACCCGCCTGATGGCGGCCCTGCCGGCGATGGCCCGCGCGCACCGCTACGGCGACGTGCGGGGCACTCCGGCCGAGGGGCTGGCGGTCATCGTCCGGTCGATGCTGGACCGGGTACGCGTCGGGCTGCCGGCGGCGGTGACGGGACTGGACGACGAGGCGGCGGCCGCGCTGCTCGGCCACATCGACGCGGTGCACGCGGTGGTCGCCCTCCTCGAAGCCCCGGCCACACCACCGGGCGGCGCGGCCTCGGGTGGCGGCAGCGGTGACGCAGGGGCGGGAGGTGCGCGGGGGCGCTGGTTGCGTACGTTGCGGAGTCTGAGCGAGCGGCCCGGCCTGCACGGGCTGATCGAGGGGCGGCTCACCCGCATCCTGCTCGACGCCGGTGAGCTGGACGACGCCGCCGAGCGGATGTCCAGGGCGATGTCGAGCGGGCACCCGCCGGCCAGGGCGGCCGCATGGGTCGAGGGGTTCCTGGCGGGTGGTGGGCTGCTGCTGGTGCACGACGCCCGGCTGCTGGAGCTCGTGGACGGGTGGCTGACCGGGCTGTCCGGCGACCAGTTCACCGGCGTGCTGCCGTTGCTGCGCCGCACGTTCGGCGGCTTCGCCGTACCGGAGAGACGGGCGATCGGGGAGCGGCTCCGGTCCGCCGGGCGGCATGAGCGGCGGACGGAGCGGGACGTGGACGAGCGGCGGGCGGCGCCTGCGGTCGCCACCGTGCTGACGATCATCGGGCGAAGCGGCACCGGACGAGGCGACCTCGGCAGAGACGGCACCGGAGGCGGCGGTACCGGAGGAAGTCGTGTCGGGAGCGGGACCGGGAGCGGGCATGGATGAGCGGATGCGCAGGTGGCGCATGGTTCTGGGTGGTGGGGGAGCTGACGGCACCGGCGTGGCGCTGGAGGGGGCCGACGCGGCGATGGACACCGCGCTGGCCGCCGTGTACGAGCGCGACGGCGGCCTCGGCGCCTCCGCGCCGCGCGTCGCCCGCTGGCTGGGCGACATCCGGACGTACTTCCCCTCCACGGTGGTCCAGGTGATGCAGAGGGACGCCATCGAGCGGCTGGACCTCACCCGGCTCCTCCTCGAACCCGAGATGCTGGAGGCCGTCGAGCCCGACGTGCACCTGGTCGGCACGCTGCTCGCGCTGAACCGGATCATGCCCGACCGGGCGCGCGAGTCGGCCCGCGCCGTGGTCCGCAGGGTGGTGGGAGAGCTCGAACGCAGGCTGGCCCGGAAGACCAAGGCGGCCGTCACCGGCGCGCTCGACCGCTCCGCCCGGACCTACCGGCCGCGCCGGGCCGCCGACATCGACTGGGACCGGACGATCCGGGCGAACCTTTCCAACTATCTGCCCGAGCACCGCACGGTCGTGCCGTCGCGGCTGGTGGGGCACGCCCGGCGGCAGCGGGCGGTGCGGCGTGAGGTGGTGCTCTGCGTCGACCAGAGCGGCTCGATGGCGGCCTCGGTGGTGTACGCGAGCGTGTTCGGGGCGGTGCTGGCGTCGATGCGGTCGCTGCGGACGTCGCTGGTCGTGTTCGACACCGCCGTGGTCGATCTGACGGACCGGCTGGACGACCCGGTGGAGCTGCTGTTCGGCACGCAGCTCGGCGGCGGCACCGACATCAACCGGGCCGTGGCGTACGCCCAGGGGCTCATCACCCGGCCGGCCGGCTCGATCTTCGTGCTGGTCAGCGACCTGTACGAGGGCGGCGCCCGGGACGAGATGCTGCGCCGGGTCGCCGCGATGAGCCAGGCCGGCGTGCAGGTGGTCGTCCTGCTGGCGCTGTCGGACGAGGGGGCCCCGTCGTACGACCACGACAACGCCGCCGCCCTCGCGGCGCTGGGCGTCCCCGCCTTCGCGTGCACGCCCGACGCGTTCCCCGAGCTGATGGCGGCTGCGCTGGAGGGGCGTGACCTGGGCCACTGGGTGGAGAGCCACACGTCCTGAGCCTGATGTCGAAACCCGCGGGCCCCGCAGGGCCCTGTCCCCGGACGGGCGGGCGTCAGTGGCCCGGCCGGCCGGGGAGGGCGCGGCGCGGGAGGAGGAACGACAGCGCCAGCGTGAGCCCGAGCAGGCCCACCTCGGCCCACACCGTGGCCTCCATCGCCGGCCCGAAGCCCCACTGGCTCTTGAGCAGGTGGAAGAAGAACGTGCCCAGGACGGCGGTGCCGAGCGCGCCCCCGAGCTGCTGCACGGCCGTCAGCGTGCCCGAGGCGGAACCGGACTCGTGGTTCTCCACGCCGGCGAGCACGATGTCGAAGAACGGCGCCATGACCATGCCCATCCCGACGCCGGCGACGGCGAGGCCGGGGGCGAGCTGCCACGGCGAGAGGTCCAGGCCGGTGAGGTGCACGGTCACGGCCAGCACGGCGGCTCCGGCGGCCATGACGACGGCGCCGATCTGCAGCAGGCCCCGGCCGAGCCGCTCCTGCAGCCCCGACATGGCCAGGCCGAAGCCGGCCACCGCGCCGAGCGCCTGCGGCAGGGCGGTGAGCCCGGCCTTGAGCGGGCCGTAGTGGAGGCCCACCTGGGTGAAGAGGGTCAGGACGAGGGCGAAGCCCATGATGCCGGAGAAGAACGCCAGCCCGGCGGCCAGCCCGCCGCTGAAGGCCCGCTTGCGGAACAGGCTCGGCGTGACCAGCGGGTCCTTGCCGCTCCTGGCCCGGCGCGACTCGAACGCGCCGAAGACGGCGAACATCACGGCGGAGCCCGCCATCGAGACGAAGGTCCAGGCCGGCCAGTCCAGCTCGGGGCCCTGGATGAGCGGGTAGATCAGCAGGAACGCGGCCACGGACACGAGCAGCACGCCCACGAGGTCCAGCCTGGTGGCGCTGGTGAGCCGGATCTCCGGCAGGTACCTCATCCCGGCCACCACCGCGGCCAGCCCGAGAGGCAGGTTGATCAGGAAGATCATGCGCCAGCCGGCGCCGAACAGGTCCGCGTCGACCAGCCATCCGCCCAGGATGGGCCCGCCCACCGACGAGATCGTCATCACGGGGCCGAACGCGCCGAACGCCTTGCCCAGCTCCTCCGGCGGGAACATCTCCTTGATCATGCCGAGCCCCTGCGGCAGCATCACCGCCCCGAACAGGCCCTGCGACGCCCGGCCCGCGATGAGCAGCTCGGGACTCGTCGACAGGCCGCACAGCAGCGACATGACCGTGAACCCGGCGGCGCCGATCAGGAACATCCTCCTGCGGCCCACCAGGTCGCCGAGCCGCCCGCCGGTGATCAGACCGATGGCCATGGCCAGCGTGTAGGCGGCGCCGAGCCACTGCACGAGGCTCTCCTCGCCGCCGAGGTCCTGGCGGATGGTGGGGGCGGCGATGGTGGTGATGAGGGCGTCGAGCATGTCCATGACCTCGGCGGCGAGGATGACGGCGAGGGCGGGCCAGCGCCGGCGGTGCGGCTGGAAGCCGGTTGTGGCCTCCGAGGTGGTGACGGTCATGGGGGGACTCCTTCTAACACCGTTCGGATCTACGAACACCGTTCGTCAACGAGCACTGTTCTATGGGCGAACAGTGTTCGTGTCAAGTACAGTGTTCGTCATGCGAAGCCGGAACAGCGACGATGACCGCCCGGACGTCCCTGTGCCGCCCTGGCGCAAGGCCCGCAAGCAGCCGCAGCCGAGACTCCAGCTCAGCCGGGAGCTGATCGTGGAGACCGGGCTGCGCATCCTCGACTCGGAGGGGCTCGACGCGCTCAGCATGCGGCGGGTGGCGCAGGAGCTCGGCACCGGCCCCGCCTCGCTGTACGCGCACGTGGCGGCCAAGGAGGAGCTGCTGGAGCTGATCTACGACCGGGTGCTCGGCGAGGTCGTGCTGCCGGAGTACGACCCCGCCCGCTGGCAGCCCCTGCTGCGCCGGTGCGCGCTGGAGATGCACCACGTCATCCTCGCCCACGCCGACGTGGCCCGGGCGGCGCTGGCAAGCATCCCCACCGGGCCGAACGCGATGCGGGTCGCCGAGTACATGTTCGGGCTGCTCATCGACGCCGGCATGTCGCCGCGCGACGCCTCGCTGGCCTTCGACCGCATCGTCCTCTACGTCTGCGCGGACGCCTTCGAGGGGTCGCTGCACTTCTCCCGGATGAGGGCGGTGGGGGCGTCGAGCCCGGAGGAGTTCTTCCACACGTACGTCTCGCACATCGAGGAGTACTTCGAGTCGCTGCCGCCGGAGCGGTACCCGCACCTGAGCGAGCACGCGAAGGCGCTGGTGGAGGACGACGGCGAGACGCGCTTCCGGTACGGGCTGGATCTGATCTTCGACGGGCTGGCGGCGCGCATGCCGCGGTGATCTCCCCCGGGTGGGGGAGCGGGCTCCCCTCGCGAGGTGACGAGGGCCGGGACGTCCACGTGTGTGATCGTGAACGCCGCCGCACCCGTCCCCGAGGAGCCTCCGTGACACCCCAACCCCCGGCCCCCGTGCCCCGCGCCGCCGTGGCGTGGGGCCTCCTGTACGCGGCGGTCCAGAGCGCTTGGGCGGTCACCGGCACGACCGTGCCGCTGACCCCCGAGGTCGCCTACCCGCCGGCCGCGCAGTTCCTGCTCGCCGCGTTCGCCCTCGTGGCCGCCGTCGCCTGCGCGGCCGTGACCCGCCCGCTCCGCCACCGCGCCAGGGCGGCGGCGACGGCCGTACTCTCGGCGGCGCCGCCCGTGTTCGCCGCCGGAGCGCTCAGCCTGCCGGTGCACCTGGTCACGCTGCTGTCCGGTGCGGGGGTGGAGAGCGCCACCGGCCTGGCCTGCGTGCTGCTCGACGCCGCCGGCGCCGCCGTCCTGGCGCACGGCCTGACGACCGGTCTGCGCCGCCTGCGGGGCCAGTGCGCCCGCTGCGGCCGGGCCCATCCTTACGCCGGCGGCGGCCCTCTCACCCACCCCGGCCCGTCCACCGCGACCCGCCGCACCCGGACGGCGGCCGCCCTGCTGCTGTGCGGCGTCCTGCCGTGGGCCGGGGTGAAGACGATCTGGACCCTGGGCGGGGACGCGCTCGGCGTCACGGCCGAGAGATGGCACGCTGCCAACGCGGGCGCGCCCGGCGCGGCCCGGGCGCTCGCGTCGGTGGGCGTCGACGTCACCGTGCTCGCCGCGCTGCTCGCCGTCGTGCTGACGCTCGGCCTGCTGCACCGCTGGGGAACGGTCTTCCCCCGGTGGACGCCGCTGGTGGCCGGGCTGCGGGTGCCGCGGATGCTGCCGCTCGTCCCGGCCTGGGCGGTCGGGGCGGGGCTGGCGGCGTACGGCTCGGTGCTGGTGGTGTACGCGTCGCTGCGCGCCCTCGGCGTGCTGCCGTCGGCCGCGTCACCGGACGGGTTCACCCGCGCGGGGCTGACCTGGATGATCCTGTTCGGCGGGCTCGCGTTCGCCGGCCTGGGTTACGGTCTGCTCCTGTCCGCCCGCTCGTACGCCGCCCGCACCCGCCCCACCTGCGCCCCGCCGCCCGCTCCGGTGGCCGGAGGTCCCGGGAGAGCCGTCGTACGTCCTTAGGCCCAATTGCCTAGGACCCGCGCCCGATGTGCCCCGGCGTCCGGAACCCTAACGTTCCGGATATGACAACGACTCTTGAAGCTCCGGCCCCCGCCGGTGTGGTGTCCCCCAGTTACCGGGCGGTCAGCGTCGGCCTGGTGGCCCTGATCATGCTGGTGGCGTTCGAGGCGATGGCGGTGGCCACGGCCATGCCCGTCGTGGCGCGCGAGCTGGGCGGCATGTCCCTGTACAACCTCGCGTTCAGCGCCACCCTGGCGGCCAGCGTGATCGCCACCGTGCTCGGCGGGCGGTGGAGCGACCTGCGCGGCCCCGTCGCGCCGCTGACGGCCGGAGTGGTCAGCTTCGTGGCCGGCCTGCTGATCGCCGGGCTGGCGCCCACGATGGAGGTGCTGGTCGCCGGCCGGTTCGTGCAGGGACTCGGGGCCGGACTGGTCCAGGTGTCGCTGTACGTGCTCGTGGCGCGGGTCTACCCGCCGGCGATGCACCCGAAGGTGTTCTCGCTGTTCTCGGCCGCGTGGGTGGTGCCGTCCATGGTGGGGCCCGCGATCGCGGGGCTCGTCGTGGAGAACGCCGACTGGCGGTGGATCTTCATCGGCGTGTCGCTGATCGTGGTCCCCGCCGCGCTGCTGCTGTGGCGCGGCATCGCGAACCGCCACCTCGGCGCACCGGCGGACGCCGAGCGGCCCGCGACCGAGCCGGCCGCTCCCGCCCCGCGGCTCGGCGGCAAGCTCGTGTGGGCCACGCTGACGGCCGTCGCCGCCGCCCTCATCCAGTACGGCAGCGCGCTCGAGCTGGCCGGGCTGCCCCTCGTCGCGGCCGGCGTCGTCCTGCTCGCCGTCAGCCTGCCCAGGCTCCTGCTGCCCGGCTCCCTGCGCGCCGCCCGCGGCCTGCCCAGCGCCCCCGTGCTGCGCGGCCTCGCCTACGGCGCCCTCATGGCGACCCAGGTGCTCATCCCCCTCATGCTGAGCAGCGAACGCGGCGTGTCCCCGACCGGCGCCGGCATCGTGCTCACGATCGGCGCCCTCGGCTGGTCCACCGGCTCCTGGATCAAGGGCCGCGGCGTCATCGGCAACGTGGCCGCGGTCCGCGGCGGCGCCGCCCTCATCGCCGTCGGCATCGCGCTCGTGTCCCTCGTGCTCGTCGACGCCGTCCCGCTCGCCGTGGCCCACGTCGCCATGGCGATCTCCGGCCTCGGCATCGGCATGCTGCACCCGACGGTCTCGGTCATGGTGCTGGAGATGTCCCGGCCGGGCGAGGAGGGCGGCAACACCGCCGCCGTGGGCGTCGGCGAATCCGTCTTCACCGTCGTGGCCGTGGCCGGCGCCGGAGCGCTGTTCACCGCCACCGGCGAGTCGTACCTCGTGGGTCTGGCGTTCACCTTCATCCTCGCCGTCCTGGCGGTCGTGGTGGCTCCCCGTTTTGCCCAGTCGGCGAAGGCAGGCACTATGGAGGGGACCGCGTCATAAAGGGGGGCACATGCCGCGAGTGCGGGAGCTGGAGGTCTTCCGGATCGTTCTGCCGGTCGGCAGGCGGTCCGAGAGCCTGCTCGTCAAGCTCACCGACTACGCCGGCATGACCGGGTGGGGGGAGGCCCTCGCCCCCGGCGGGAAGACGTTCTCCCGGCTGGAGGAGACGCTCGGCGCCCTGCTGATCGGCGTCGACTGGGAGCACCCCGACGCCCTGCCCGGCAGCGACCCGGCGGTGGACATGGCCTGCTGGGACCTGTGGACCCGGATGCGCGGCGTCCCGCTCGCCCACGCGGTGGGCGGCACCCGCACCTCGCTGATGGCCACCGTCCGGCTGTCGCCCGACACCTCGGTCGAGAACCTCGTCGCCCGCGTCAACCAGCAGGTCTGCGCCGGGTACGGGCACGTCACGCTGGACATCCGCCCCGGCTGGGACGTCGAGCCGGTCCGGGCGGTACGGCAGGCGTACCCGGCGCTGACGCTCGCCGTCGACGGCGCGGGAGCCTACACCGAGGAAGGCCAGCTCGTCGCGCTCGACTCCTACGGCATCGAGGTCATCGAGCGGCCGTTCGCGGTGGGCGACGTCAACGCCCACGCCTCGCTGCAGGACCAGGTGGCCGCGTCGGTCGCCGTGGAGGTCCGCTCGTCGGCCGAGCTGGACGACTTCCTCACGCTGCGCGCGGCCCGCGTGCTGCTGCTGCGGCCCACGGCGTTCCCGTCCCTCACCGAGGCCCGGCGCGCGCACGACCGCGCGGCGGCGGCCGGCTGGGACATCCAGTGCGCGGGCGGCCAGGGCGCCGGCCTGGC
>NZ_JBEXDT010000035.1:0-74012 GCF_040605905.1 Nonomuraea sp. NPDC005501
CGGGCCGCCCCGCCTCCCGCCGGGCGGCCCCCTCCCTGGACACGCCGCCGACCGCCGAGCGGCGGCGCGTCCAGGGCTCTTCGCCGTCGCGGCGCCTGCCGTTGTGCGCGCCGTCGGAACGTGGGATCAGGCCGCCGGAACGTGGGATCAGAAGGCGGCCTTGGCGAGCCAGCGGTCCAGGAAGGAGCGGTCGCCGACGACGGTCAGCGTGGGGGCGAAGCGCCGGCCGTACAACATGAGCAACAGGTCGCGGGCGGGGCCGCGGACGGCCGTGTCCGCCTTGGTGTGGCCGCGCGTCCAGGCGACCGTGCCCGCCGCGCCCTGGACGACGGTCCACTCGCCCGTGCCCTCCGGAAGGTCCTTCGCCGCGGGCGGTGTGTCGGTGGCGTGCAGGTGGATCGTGGCGCCTTCCGCGTCCAGCTCGGCCAGGCGGCGGGCGACCCAGACGGCGTGCGGCAGGTTGCCGAGCAACTCCTCGATGCCGTCCAGCGCCGTCGCCGCGGGGATCGCCGGGTCCCCGCCCAGCGCCAGCTCGGCGTCGGCCCGGTGGACGAGCAGCTCGAACGCCATCCGCCGCGCCCAGTACGCCGCCGACTGGTCGCCGCCCCACGACCACACCCGCGTCGCCGGGTCGGTGGCGCGCAGCGTGGCCACCAGTTCGGCGGCCCCCCGCGCCAGCCAGGCCGGGTCGCCGCTCGCCCCCTCGGGCAGGCCGTTGGGCACCTGGCGCGACCAGATGCGCTCCTGCACGTGGTCGCGCAGGATGTGGATCACCCAGCGATGCGTGGTGCCGACGTGGGTGATCAGCTCGGCCAGCGTCCAGCCGGGGCAGGTGGGCACCGGCGTGCCGGGGTCGGCCCCGGACACCAGCTCGACGAGCCTGGCGGCCTCGGCCTCGACGTGCGCGGGATAGTCGGTCACGTGCCCGAGCCTAGACCGGCCCGGGCACGCGTGACGGACGAGCGGCGGACAGGCGGTCAGGTGGCCGAGCAGACGGCGCCGCGGGCCGGCAGCTTGCCGGTGAGGAGGTAGGAGTCGACCTTGCGCTGGATGCAGCGGTTGCCCGACGTGTACGCGCCGTGGCCCTCGCCCTCGTACGTCACCAGCCGGGCGGTCTTCAGCTCCGCGGTCAGGCGCGGCGCCCACTGGTACGGCGTGGCCGGGTCCCCCTTGCCGCCCACCACGACGATCGGTGCCGACCCCGTGGCGTTCACGTGCCGGGCCTGGTCGTTGCCCGGGACCGGCCAGAAGCGGCACAGCCCGCCCGAGCCCTCACCGCCGAACAGCGGCGAGATCCTGGTCGACTCCGCCCACGTGCCGCGCAGCTGCTGGTCGTCGGGACGCTCCGCCGAGTCCACGCAGGTGATCGCCGGGAAGCTGGACATCTGCGTCGAGAAGTGGCCGCGCTCGTCACGCCCGGTGTAGGAGTCGGCCAGGAACATCAGCGCCTCGCCCCGGCCCTTGATCCCCGCGGCGATCGCCTTCTCCAGGAACGGCCACGACAGCTCGGAGTACAGGGCCGCGGCGACCCCGGTCGAGGCCAGGCCCTGGGTGAGCTGCCGGCCGTTCACGGTGAGCGGCTTGGTCACGAGGCGGTTCATGAGCCGGTCGACATTGGCGCTCGCCGCCTTGACGGTCTTGCCGAATTCGCAGCCGCTCTTCACGCAGTCCTTCAGGAACGTCTCGTACTCCCGCTGGAAGCCGCTGGTCTGCGCGATCGTGCGCTCGCCGAAGGTGATCGCCGGGTCGAGGGGGGCGTCGAGCACCATCCGGCCGACGTTCTTCGGGTACAGGGTGGCGTAGACGGCGCCGAGTTGCGTGCCGTACGACATGCCGAAGTAGTTGAGCTTGGGCTCCCTGAGCGCGGTGCGCAGCCGGTCCATGTCGCGGGCGGCGTTCACCGTGCCCACGTACGGCAGGACCGAGCCCGAGTCGCGCTGGCAGAGCCGGGCGAACTCCCGGTTGGCGGCCTGGCCGGCCAGGCGGGTCCGCTCGTCGATCGGCAGCGTGTTGATCGCCACCCACCGGTCCAGGTCGGCGTCGCTGCCGCAGCGCACGCCCGCGCTGCGCTCGACGCCGCGCGGGTCGAAGCTGATCAGGTCGTAGCGGGCGCGCAGCGTGTCGAACGACTTGGCGGCCTGGTCCAGCGTGTCGACGCCGGAGCCGCCGGGGCCGCCGAAGTTGAAGACCAGCGAGCCGAGGCGGCGCTTCTGGCCGGTGGCCGCGACCTTGATCAGGGCGAGCTGGATCGTGTCGCCCCCCGGATTCTCGTAGTCGAGGGGGACGGCCAGCTTGGCGCACCTGACGGAGGGGTCCTGCTGAGCGGGGGTCTGCCCGCCGGGCCGTTTGATGTCCGTGCACGGGCCCCAGGAGATGGGCGGGACCACTCCCTTGGGGTTGGTGTCGGGCTTCGCCGTGCCCGCGCAGGCACTGGTGGACAGGGCCAGCGCGGCGGCGACGGCCAGGACATGACGCATGAAACTTCCCCCTCGGCTCTCCGGGGGAAGTAGTGCCCACAATACGTGAGACTCCACCAGGAACGGAGTGAGGCGCCGCGCCCTCGGGACGCGTCGCCTCACTCTCACCTGTGGCCGCCGGGCATGGGACGTGCCGGTCAGACGCCCATCGACTGCGTGTCGTTGCTCTCGGCGCCGCCGGCCTCGGTCACGCCGTTCTTGAGGTGGTAGCGGGCGATCGCCTCGCTCAGCACCTCGTCGTCGAGCTCGCCGCGCTTGACCAGGCTCGTGAGCACGGCCAGCGTGATCGACGCCGCGTCGACGTGGAAGTGGCGGCGCAGCGCCGAGCGGGTGTCGGACAGGCCGAACCCGTCGGTGCCGAGCGACGACCAGTCACCCGGGACCCACTGGGCGATCTGGTCCTGGACCGCCTTCATGTAGTCGCTGACGCCCACGAACGGCCCCTGAGCCTGCGACAGCGCCTGCGTCACGTACGGCACGCGCCGCTCGGCCTCCGGGTTGAGCAGGTTGTGCTCCTCGCAGGCGAGCGCGTCGCGGCGCAGCTCGGTCCACGACGTGGCCGACCAGACGGCGGCCGACACACCCCAGTCCTCGGCCAGCAGCCGCTGCGCCTCCACGGCCCACGGGCCCGCCACGCCGGAGACGAGGATGTTGGCCTTCGGGCCCTGCACCTGCGGGCCGTCGGAGAACTTGTACAGGCCCTTGAGCAGGCCGTCCACGTCGAGCCCGGCGGGCTCGGCCGGCTGGAGGTAGGGCTCGTTGTAGACGGTCAGGTAGTAGAAGACGTCCTCGGGCTGGTCGCCGTACATGCGGCGCAGGCCGTCCTTGACGATGTGCGCCACCTCGAACGCCCACGACGGGTCGTAGGAGATCGCGGCCGGGTTGGTCGAGGCGATGAGCGGCGTGTGGCCGTCCTCGTGCTGGAGGCCCTCGCCGTTCAGCGTGGTGCGGCCCGCGGTGGCGCCGAGCAGGAAGCCGCGGCCCATCTGGTCGCCCATCTGCCACATCTGGTCGCCGGTGCGCTGCCACCCGAACATCGAGTAGAAGATGTAGATCGGGATCATGTGCTCGCCGTGCGTGGCGTACGCGGTGCCGGCGGCGATCGCCGAGGCCATCGAGCCCGACTCGCTGATGCCCTCGTGCAGGATCTGGCCCTGCACAGCCTCCTTGTACGACAGCAGCAGCTCCCTGTCGACGGCCTCGTACGTCTGGCCGTGCGGCGAGTAGATCTTCGCCGTGGGGAACATCGCGTCGAGGCCGAACGTGCGCGCCTCGTCCGGGATGATCGGCACGAACCGGTGGCCGATCTCCTTGTCGCGCATGAGGTCCTTCAGCAGGCGCACGAACGCCATGGTGGTGGCCACCTGCTGCTTGCCGGAGCCCTTGCCGAACGTCTTGTAGACGTCGTCGCCGGGCAGCTTGACCGGCTTGGCCCGCAGCACGCGCTTGGGCAGCACGCCGCCCAGCGCCGCGCGGCGCTCCTTCATGTACTCGATCTCGGGGTCGTTCTCGCCCGGGTGGAAGTACGGGGGCAGCTCGCCCTCCAGGGCCGAGTCCGGGATCGGCAGGTAGAGCCGGTCGCGGAACTCCTTCAGCTCGGCCTTGGTGAGCTTCTTCATCTGGTGGGTGGCGTTGCGCGCCTCGAAGTCCTTGCCCAGGGTCCAGCCCTTGATGGTCTGGGCGAGGATGACGGTCGGCTGGCCGACGTGCTCGCGCGCCGCCTTGAACGCCGCGTAGACCTTGCGGTAGTCGTGGCCGCCGCGCGACAGCTTGCGGATGTCGTCGTCGGTCAGGTGCTCGACCATCTTGCGCAGGCGCGGGTCGCCGCCGAAGAAGTTGTCGCGGATGTAGCCGCCCGACTCGACCGAGTAGGTCTGGAACTGACCGTCGGGGGTGGTGTTCATCTGGTTGACCAGCACGCCGTCGACGTCGGCCGCCAGCAGCGGGTCCCAGTCGCGGCCCCAGACGACCTTGATGACGTTCCAGCCGGCGCCGCGGAAGTAGGACTCCAGCTCCTGGATGATCTTGCCGTTGCCGCGTACGGGGCCGTCGAGGCGCTGCAGGTTGCAGTTGATGACGAACGTGAGGTTGTCGAGCTCCTCGCGGGCCGCCAGGCCGATCGCGCCGAGGGACTCGGGCTCGTCCATCTCGCCGTCGCCGAGGAACGCCCAGACGTGGCTGCGGCTGGTGTCCTTGATCTGGCGGTTCAGCAGGTAGCGGTTGAACCGCGCCTGGTAGATCGCGCCGATCGGGCCCAGACCCATCGACACCGTGGGGAACTCCCAGAAGTCCGGCATCAGGCGCGGGTGCGGGTAGGAGGGCAGGCCGTGGAAGCCGTGCGACAGCTCCTGCCGGAACGCGTCGAGCTGCGCCTCGTTGAGGCGGCCCTCCAGGTAGGCGCGGGCGTAGATGCCGGGGGCGGCGTGGCCCTGGAAGAAGACCTGGTCGCCGGACTCGCCGTGGTCCTTGCCGCGGAAGAAGTGGTTGAAGCCCACCTCGTAGAGCGACGCCGCGGAGGCGTAGGTCGCGATGTGGCCGCCGACGTTGGTGCGGGCGTTGGCCCGGGAGACCATGATCGCGGCGTTCCAGCGGATGTAGGCGCGGATGCGGCGCTCGACGTGCTCGTCACCCGGGAACCAGGGCTCGCGCTCCGGCGGGATCGTGTTGATGTAGTCGGTGCTGCGCAGGCCCGGCACGCCGACCTGGTGCTCGCGGGCCCGCTCCAGCATGCGGAGCATCAGATAACGGGCCCTGGTACGGCCCTCGGTCTTGACGACGTTGTCGAGGGACTCGAGCCACTCGTTGGTCTCGCTGGGGTCGACATCAGGCAACTGGCTGGGTAGGCCGTCGCTGATGATCGAGAAACGCTGGCGTCCGGAAGCCACTGGGTCTCGCCTTCCGAGGATGACGGATGTCTGGTCTGGGTCGCCTTCCATCCTGGTCGCTCGCCGTAGAAAGTGCATCTCTACTGGTCGGTAACCGGGACGTCCCTGCTGGCAGGGCGGCTAGTGGTGGCCTAGACCACCGATGGTAGGACGAATCAAGGGCCAAGGTTACATTGGGCGGCCAATTTAACAAGTCGGGAAAAGCTGTGAAATTTCGCCCTCATGTGTGGAGTATCCCCCGAAGGGTGGACACCGTCACCCGCGGGGGCGCGCACGCCGCGCGAGTCTAGCCGGGGGACCTGTGGACGGCGGCCGGTGGGGGCGGCCCGGACGCAGGTCGGGGCGTGCCCTCCGGGCTGTCAGGTGAGCCGTTCGGCGGGCTGGGAGCGGGGGCCGGTGGTGTCTCTCGGCCGGGGTGCGGGCGGAATTCCGGGCGTGTCGCCGTACGTCTCAGG
Organism: Nonomuraea sp. NPDC005501; assembly: GCF_040605905.1. Taxonomy (NCBI): domain Bacteria; kingdom Bacillati; phylum Actinomycetota; class Actinomycetes; order Streptosporangiales; family Streptosporangiaceae; genus Nonomuraea; species Nonomuraea sp. NPDC005501. The sequence continues at coordinate 5,818 of NZ_JBEXDT010000035.1, forward strand.
AGCGCGGGGCGGGCGGTAGTACGCGGACCGGTGGCGTCGGACGGCGCCGTCCCGGCGTCGGTGCAGCGTAACGGTTCGGTCATGATTTTTCCTGGCCCGGTGGCAGGAGACGGACATCCCCCTTCCCGTTTGGACCGCACCGTACGAACCTGGAGATATGAACGCGACGACAGGCGACCGGCTCCTTGTGCACGGGAACACCGTCGGTGAAAGGGATCGCGCCGGAATCATCATCGAGGTTCAGGGGCCGAACGGCGGGCCCCCGTACATCGTGCGGTTCGACGACGGACACACCGGCCTGGTTTTTCCGGGCCCGGATGCGGTCGTCGTGCCTCAGTAGAATTCTCGTGTGAGATCCCAGATCATCTCCGTGGCCACGGGTTCGCGAGAGACGGTGCACGACATCACCTCCGTCTGCGCGGGCTTCGTACGGGAGCAGGGCCAGGACGGTCTGCTGCACGTCTTCGTCCCGCACGCGACCGCGGGCGTGGTCCTGATGGAGCTGGGTTCGGGCAGCGACGACGACCTGATCGCCGCGCTGCGCGACCTGCTGCCCGCCGACGACCGGTGGCGCCACGCCCACGGCTCACGCGGGCACGGCAGGTCTCACGTGATGCCGGCGCTCATCCCGCCGTACGCGACCGTTCCGGTGGTCGGCGGACGGCTGGCGCTCGGCACCTGGCAGTCGATCGCACTCGTCGACCTCAATGTCGACAACCCGCAACGCCAGGTTCGGCTGTCATTTTTGTCCGATTAATTCTGGCCGCCTACGGCCGTACCCGTGGCGACCGTTGACGACTGAGGGTCACAGCGTGTGGACTGTCCCGAAGCGATAACCGCACAAGCGGGGCCACTCAAGCAGGAGGGATAAACGTGAGCGCGACCGCGGGTCAGGCGCAGGGCGAACGCGGCCTGGCCGAACGGCTCGGTCTCAAGCCGGGTCAGGTGGTGCAGGAGATCGGTTGGGACGAGGACGTCGACGAGCAGCTTCGCGAGTCCATCGAGAACCTGACCGGCAACGAGCTGCTGGACGAGGACACCGACGACGTCGTCGACGTGGTGCTGCTGTGGTGGCGTGACGGCGACGGAGACCTCTTCGACGTCCTGAGCGACGCCATGCGAGGCCTCGCCGAAGGCGGCCAGATCTGGCTGCTGACTCCCAAGGCCGGACGCGACGGCCACGTGGAGCCGAGCGACATCGGTGAGGATGCCACGACCGCGGGTCTCTCGCAGACCAGCAGCATCTCCGCGGCCTCCGACTGGTCGGGGACCAGGCTCGTCTCACCCAAGGGCCGACGCTAGGGAGCTCCAGCGCCGGCCGGGTACGGCAGGATGAGTCCTGTGATGCAACATCCTGCCGCGGTGGGCGCCGTGGCTCCGGACTTCGAGCTTCAGGACCAGCACGGCACACCCGTGAGGCTGTCCGATTTCCGGGGCAGGAAGGTCGTGCTGGTCTTCTACCCGCTTGCCTTCAGCGGGATCTGCCAGAGCGAGCTGGCCGCGCTGCGTGACCTCACCGCCGACGCACAGATCCTCACCGTCTCGGTCGACTCCCTGTTCACCCACCGTGCCTGGGCGGACCAGGAGGGTTACGGTTTTCCCCTGCTCTCCGACTTCTGGCCACATGGACAGGTCGCCCGGGCGTACGGTGTGTTCGACGACGCGAAGGGCATCGCGCGGCGCGGCACCTTCGTGATCGACGGCGAGGGCGTGATCCGGTGGTCGGTGGTCAACCCGGCCGGCACCGCGCGCGATGTCGCCGCCTACGTCAAGGCACTCGCCGACATCTCGTAACGCTGGTAACGCCCGTAAAGCTGGAACGCTCGTAACACTCGTAACGGAGGACACGATGCCCTGCTATCGCTGCGGGGCCCGGCAGACGGACCCCGTCCGGGGCGCGAGCCCATGGAAGCGCGGGGTACGCCGGGAGTCCCAGGTGCTCATCTGCCCTGACTGTCAACGGCTGCACGACCTCGACCTCGACTCCTGCCGTACGTGCGGGTCCACGGCGCTGATCTGCCGATTGGGAGAGGTGGAGTGCCGGGCCTGCGGGGCGGTACGGATGGCACGGGCCAGGGCCTTCGCGGGATCGGGAGCGCCGCCGGGGCTGTCGGCTGAGGTGGAGGCGGCCCTGAACCGGGTCCTGGGACGGGCCTGAACCGCCTGAGACGGGACCCGGTGCCAGACCTGGGCCTGCTCCGTGACAGACCTGGGCTTGCTCTGTGCCAGACCTGGGCTTGCTCTGTGCCAGACCTGGGCTTGCTCTGGGTCGGGCCTGACGCGGTCGTGTACCGGCGCCGGGGCGGCGCGTCCGAGCGCACCGCATCGCCGCGCACGGGAGGCACGCGCGGACGGTCACACCGCTGAAGCACATGCCGTCCGAGGGTGAAGCACATGCCGCCCGCACGCGAGGTCCGTGCGTCCGGGTGCGTCGCCCGCACGCGACACACCTACGTCCGAGGGCCTCGCCCGCGCACGAGGCGCATGCTCAGGCCACTCCGCCTCATACGAGGCGCGTGCGTGCGGCCGCCCCGGGATGGAATCGGCGACTCAGCGAGACCACATTCCAGACATTTACTGAGCTGCGCTATCGTCTCCTACCGTGTCCGCATCTAGTAGTTCGTTCGTCGTAGCACTGGACGTCGGCGGCACGTCCATGAAGGGCGGCCTGGTCAGCGAGTCCGGTGCGGTGCTGCTGAGCGAGCGACGCCCGACCCCGGTCGCGGACGGCCCGGAGGCGGTCGTGGGCGCCATCCGTGACTTCATCGGCCACCTGGCGGCCTCGGGCGACGGGAACCCCGCGGGCGTCGGCCTGGCCGTTCCGGGACTGGTGTCGGCGGACACCGCCCTCTACGCCGCGAACCTCGGCTGGAGCGACGTCCCGGCCACCGACTTCACGCCGCTGGACGTACCGATCATGCTCGGTCACGACGTCCGCACGGGCGGCCTCGCGGAGAGCGTCCTGGGTGCGGGGCGTGGCGTCTCGGACTTCCTGTTCCTGCCGATCGGCACCGGTATCGCCGGCGCCATGATCCTGCACGGCGAGCCGTACGGGGGAGCGTCGGGCTGGGGCGGCGAGATCGGGCACATCCCGGTGTTCCCGGACGGGGAGCAGTGCGCGTGCGGCCAGTTCGGCTGCCTGGAGACGTACGCCTCGGCGGCCTCGGTGGGCAGGCGTTACAGCCTGCGCTCGGGCCTTGAGGGGATACGCGCGGAGCAGGTGGTCTCCTCCGACGACCCGGTGGCCATCGAGGTGTGGGACGAGGCGGTCGAGGCGCTGTCGCTCGCCCTGGCCACGTACACGCTGCTGCTGGACCCCTCCATGATCGTCCTCGGGGGCGGCCTCGCCGAGGCGGGACCGGCCCTCTTCGACCCGGTCCGCACCCGCCTCGTCAAGCGCCTGGCCTTCCGCGCCGCACCGCCGCTCCACCCGGCCGCCCTGGGAGTGGACGCCGGCATGCTCGGAGCCGCCCTCCTGGGCTGGCGCGCCGCCGACCGCCCCGAACTGGGACCGGGCTGGGTTCTGGATGTGCGATCGCAGCCGTTGGTGTCGTAAGGTGTAGTGCCGATCAGGGGCGGTTAGCTCAGCGGTAGAGCACTCGCCTTACAAGCGAGGGGTCACTGGTTCGAACCCAGTACCGCCCACCTCGTAGAACAGCCCCGTTTCCGATCTTGGAAACGGGGCTTCGTGCCATTAGCGTGCCATTAGCCGGTGCGAGGGGCAATCTGTGGGTGCTCTAAATGATCTTGTCGTTGATCGCGACGGTGATATCCCAGTCGGCTTCGGCTGGGCTGTGCTGATGGATCCGCGGTGAGCGTGCGGCGTCGTATGCCTCAGGTATCGGCGGTTGAACGCTCGTGAGCAGCGAGTTCGTCAGGTGTGCCCACAAAAGCAGGGCCACAGTCAGGCGGAAGACGTTCCACCACCATCGCGATGGCCTGTGCCGGCGTTGCCGCGGCTCCCACCGTGTCACCACGACGAGGGCCAAGCACCATGTAGCCGTCTCCCGCAGCGGGCGCGATGTAGGGGATATCCCACGTCCATCGAGGACTCGTGCAGCGGCTGAAGTGGAGTTCTCCCATGCCCGTCCAGGGAAACAACTGCCTCAAGCGTGGCTCGACGTAGGCTTCGTCCAACAACTCGGGGCGTACACGTCCATCAGCGCGAACATCCCGCCAGCCGGATTCGACAATGTCCTTGCTAGATCGGGGCGCGTTCATGGTCACATCATGCATGTCGTCGTGCCATTAGCCGGCGTCGGAGGGTCCACCCGAAGACCCATCGATGTCCTGTGCGATCTTGGAGTTCATGGCGTCGGCGATCTTCCGGTCGGCCTCCGCCGTGCTGTGCTGGTAGATCAGGGCGGCGCGGACGGAGTCGTGTCCCATCCGCTGCATGAGGTCTTTGAGGCTCGCGCCGGAGCCGGCGGCGATGGTGTTGCCGGTGTGCCGGAGATCGTGGAAGTGCAGGCCGGGGAATCCGATCTTCCTCGTGTTCTCGTCCCACTTGGCCGCGCGCCGGAAGTTGCTGCGGCGGAGGGTGCCGCCTCGTGAGCCGGTGAAGATCAATGCGTCGGGTTCTGGGGATGTGTACTGGTCGAGGTGGTCGCGGAGTGCGGGGGTGATCGCTTCCGGGATGGCGACCGTGCGGACTCCGGCGCGGGACTTGGGTGGGCCGACGAGGAGTTCGCCGGTGTCGAGTTCGACGTGCTGTTGCCGAACGCTGACGGTCCTTGCTGTGAGGTCCAGGTCCATGCGGCGCAGGGCCGCGACTTCGCCCCAGCGCAGGCTGGCGAAGGTGGCGAGGAGGACCAGGGCGTGGAGGCGTACCGGCATGAGGTCGGCCAGCTCGAACACCTTCGCCACGGTGAGGACCGGCCGTTCTTCCGGCTTCTCCTCGCCGGCGCCCCTGATGCGGCATGGGTTGCGCGGGATGATCTGGTCGTCGGCCGCCGTCATGAGCACCGCCCGAAGGAAACGGTATGCCTTCGCGACCTCGGACGGGCCGACGCCGTTGCCGAGCAGGAGCACGCGCCACTCGCGGACCGTGGCTGTGTCGAGCTTGCCGATAGGCACACCGCCCAGGTGCGGGCGGATGTAGCGCTTGAGCAGGCCCTTGTAGATCTCGACCGTGCGCGGTCGGAGGTTCGTCCGTTCGGCGATCCACTTGTCGGCGTAGTCGCCGAGCTTGACCTTGGAGCGCTGGGGATCGGTCCAGTCGCCCGTGATCAGCTTGGCCTCGATCAGGGAGAGCGCCTTTTCGGCGTCGCGCTCGCGTGCGTATGTGTTCTCGCCGAGGCGGATCTTGCCGTCAGGGCCGGGGTAGCGGACCTGGAATCTGCCGGATGGGAGTTGTCGGATGCTGCCGAAGCGCCGCTTGCCTGGCTTGTTGGGCATCAGGCAGCCCTCCCGAGGTCCGTTGCCGAAAGATCTTGTCCGTCTGCTTGGGCTTGGAGCTGGGCCATATGCGTTCGCCAGCGTTGCCGTTCGGCCACTGAGCGGAGGAGGCGGATGGCGAGCGGTGGCACGTTGGCGTCGCCGGCGGGGACGGGCTTCCAGATGTAGCGGTGCGGGTCTGGTGCCTCGTCGGGTTGGCCGAGGGCTTCCAGGACCCAGGTACGGCGGTCCTGCTTGTGCTCGGCGAGGGTCTTGTTGGACCACTTGCGCGAGACCAGGACGCGGCGGCCCGCGTAGCCGAGGTGGTCGGGCTTGTGAGCCTTGCTGCGGCAGCGGCCTGGGGCCATGCCCGGCTTGGCGTGCTTGGGTTGGATGCCGTAGCGGAGCCAGTTGGGGCAGGCGGGGGAGCAGGGCTCGAAGCGCAGGGCCTCGACCATGCGGGCAGCGTGTTGGCGCTGGGCGGGGTTGTCGGTGTCGAGGCTGTCGCCGAGGCTCTTGGTCAGGTACTTCGACAGGTAGCGGATGCACTGGTCGGCGTCCGGGGTGCCGGCGAGTACGCCCTTGACGTCGATCTGGTCGCCGAAGCGGATCACATGCAGGGGCGTGGCGTTCTCGTCGGTGTCGAGCTGGTCGAGTGCTTCGTCCCAGGTGGGCAGGACCTCGCCGGTTGCCGGGTCGAGGTAGCCGGTCCCGTCCTCCCAGACGGGCAGGTGGGAGCCCTCGAAGACGACGGTGTCGGCCGGTGGCCACCACACCTGGTGGTAGGTCGCAGCGGCGATCTGCTTGACCTCCGCCCTGGGGAGCGTTCCGCGGATGGCCATGTGCAGGTGCGGCGCCAGTCGCTTCTGAGACTCGACGGTGGCGAAGTACTGCACGTCGTAGCCGGCCACCCGGCGGAGGTTCTGCACGAAGCGATCGACCAGCTTGGAGAAGTGGAGCGCGTCGCGGGCTGCTCGCGCGTAGTCGTAGGTCTCATGATCGAGCGGGACGCCGTCGCGTACCTTGCCGTAGGACGGGAGCGTGAGAGTGACGAACAGCGACGGCCGGTAGGCCTTGCCATCCGAGGACTCGAACGTCCGCCCGAGCGTCGTCGCCGTCATCCTGTGCTTGGGCAGGTTCGGTGCGTCCTGCCGCCGCCGGGTCGAACGGGTGCGCTTGGGCACCGTACGGCCGAGAACACCGCCACGCATACCCGCCTGGTTGATCTCGGCGTCCACGCCCTCGATGGCGGCGTCCCAGTCGGTGGTGCCCTCACCGAGGGCGTCGGCCTGGTCGCGGCGGGCTTGGAGGTCGGCGCGGAACTCGACCAGCCACCGCTGTTCCTCGTTCGGCTCGTCAGGCGTGATGGCCGGCTCCTGGTCGAGGTGCCAGCCCTCGCGGCACTGTGCCATGCGGAGTTGCCGGTTGCGCTTGGCGCAGGAGGGGCACTTGGCGTCCAAGGTGGCTCCGCACGGGACGTCCACGATCTCCCAGCGGCCGGTGTGGACGTCGAGCCGCCTGAGCGGGATGGGGCGAATGCAGACTCCGTACTGCTTGGCGACCTCCACGGCCACCTCACGGGCCACCGGCATGGCTTGGCGGATGGCGCGGGGAAGGGAGCGTTCGGTCATGCAGTCCTCCCGTCGTCGGTGGTCACGTGTGCGAACTGGCCGCATTCGCGGCACTCGACCAGGGCGCGGGCCGAGTCGAGCCAGAGAGCGTTGAGGGTGTGGCAGACGGAACAGCGGAGCCCGTCGAGGAAGTGGGCCAGTGTCATGCGGCCTCACCCCGGGTGGTGAAGGTGGCGACCATAGAGCGGATGTCGTCGTCGGAGACGTAGGCGGCGCGGACGCGGACGGGTTCGGGCGAGGTCTCCAGCCGCATGTATGCGACGCCGGCACCGAGTTCGGGGACGGGTGAGATGTGGTCGGCTAGGGCTCCTCGGTCGCGTGCGCCGTCACCGAGGACCATGTCCACCTGCTCGGACTCGTCCAGGCGGAGGGCGATCTTGTCAGGGAACAGGTTGCGGATGTTCATGACCTCTTTGCGCGGGTCCTGAAGGGCAGCCATGACGCCGACACCTACGGACCGGCCTTGCGTCGCCAGGGTGGCCAGAGCAGCCGAGATGCGCTGGCGGAGCTGCTTGTCGGGCTGGTAGGCGGTCAGGAACGCCACCTCGTCGACGAGCACCAGGACGAACGGGTCCTCCACGGTCGGGGTGTGGGAGCGCTGGAGCCCGGCGAAGCGAGCCGCCCGCTTCTGCATCACCGAGACGACGTCGTCCAGCAGGTCGGCGCAGTCGGCCGGGTCTGAGGCGTAGCGGCCCCGGAACAGCTCACGGCCGAACGACAGCTCCATCAGCTTCGGATCGAGTGCCCACACCTCAACCAGGCCCGCCCGCATGGCGGGAAGCAAGCCGCGGACGGTGTCCCACAGAAACGAGCCCTTGCCCGCCCCCGTCGCGCCCGCGATGAGGATGTGTGTGCCGTGGACCTTGAGCCGCAGAGGCCGGCCGTCCTCCTGCTTACCGATCTCGACCGGCCCCACTGAGGGCTCATCCGGGATCGGCAGAGCCGGTATCGGAGCGGCGAGCGGATCGCTGCGCGGGAAGGTCAGCATCAGCCGGCCGCCCTTGATGAGCGCGATGCGGCAGGAGACAGCGCCGAAGCCCTGAGCGAGGTTGTCGGTGCGGTCGGTCCAGTCCTTGACGGCCTGCCCGTCGAGCATGCGAACGGTGATGCGGTCGGCCCAGCCGTCGCACTGAACCTTCATCAGACGGGGGCATATAGGCCCGGCCGTTGATACGCCTGGCAAGGCCGGAGACGTCCATGACGGCCTGCCAGTGACGGCGGTAGACAGACATGAGCCTCCACCACGCCAGCAGACGCCACCCGACGAGCCGGGCGAAGGAGCCGTAAGCGAGGAAGGCCCAGGCAAGCAGAACCAGGACGACGATCCCGAGCACTGAGGCGGCGAGGGGCCAGCCATGCCAGGCACACAGGGCGCCGAGCGCGACGGGGACAGCTGAGGCGATCGGGTGGCGCCACAGCGTACGGACCAGCGCGGCCAGGAAGCGCCAGCCGTAGATGAGCAGGGTGATCAGAGCAGGGGTTTTGAGGACGGCCGGACGGAAGACGACGGCCGTGTCGGGCGTGGTGGTGACGAGGTTGCGTGCCTCGTCGCCAGGCAGCCGCTTGAACATAGGCTTGGGAACCTCTCGTGATGTGGAAGTCAGGGGAGAACTGAGGGGCCGCCGGAAGTTGGCGCTTCTGGCGGCCCCGCCTTACGTGTCAGGCCGCCGTCTGGTCGGTGGCCTTGCGGGTGGCCGGCTGGTCGGCGTGCAGGCGCTCGCAGTCGGCCAGGTAGCGAGCGGCAGCGTTGAAGATCTCGCGGGCCAAGGTCATGTCCGCGTCGGTGACCGGCCCGCCGCCCGTGGTGGAGATTGAGACGTTCGCCTCAGGCGTGCTGAACGCCAGATACGGACAGCGACCGTCGATCACCCGGGCGCGGACGTCCACCTCACTGGTGTGGAAGGAGACACCCAGACGCGGCGTCCTGGCCGAGCCCAGCGACAGCGTCACGTAGGTGTAGGGAACAAGGAGCGTCATGCCGCCACCTGCTCCCTGTCCGGCCGGGTGGAGACGGTGCGCTCCAGCAGGCGGGCGAAGCGGGTGGCCTCGTGGGCGAGCTGGCGGGCGAACTCCACGTCCTCGTCGGTCACCGGACCGGTGGTGGTGACGAGGACCGAGGTGGCGCCGAAGTCGAGCGCAAGCACGGGCTCAGGGCCGTAGGGGTGGCGTAGGGTGCGGGCGGTGTGTCCGGTGGTCAGCCGGATCACGCTGCAGCGCGGGGTGCGGCGTCGGGTCATCAGTTGGCGTCCTTTCCGGCGGGAGCCTTGCTCGGAGCGGTCTGGGTCGTCGGGGCGGTCTGGCGGGGTGCGTGCATCTCGCGCACCTTGATCGAGTAGGCGAGACGTCCGGCGGCGTTGACGTACGGGGTGACGGTGAGGCCGTCGAACTCGACCGGCGTGAACGGCAGCCCCGGCATGGGCGACGGTGGGACTGGCTGGACCGGGGCGAGGATCTTGACCGCGACGGTCTTCTGGGCGGGCTTGAGGGTCGGGTCACCGTCCATGACCGCGACCTGCCAGACCAGCTCTTGGGTCTGCTTGTCGCGGGCCTGCACGAACCGACCGCCGGCGGAGGCGTCGAAGTCCTTGACGGGCTCGACCTCTCCGACGATGTAGCAGCCGTGCGGGAAGACCATGGCGAAGGTGACGGGGATGGGACCTTGCAGAGCCATAACGGCTCCCTTCTTGGATGTCAGACACTTGACCTATCAAGTGATGCTCTGAGAGTAGGCTGTACAAACTTGCTAGGTCAAGTGGCTTGGCCGAAGTGACGAACCTCTTACCCGTCCGATAGACACAAGCCCACCCGATCAAGGAGGCACAGCCCGGTGTACGTGAGGTACCAAAGCCCTACACCCAATGCCCGAGGCGTCCACCCCGGCATCTTCGGCCTCATCAACGGCCTGGCCAAGGACGGACGTCTCTCGCCCGAGCAAGAACGCTTCAAGACCGAGAGCCACGCCTGGTTCCACGCGAATCTGATCGACCCCAGCACCGTGGACCCACACGTCTACGACCGCGACCGCAACCCCGGGGCCACCGCCTGGTTCAAAGCGTCAGCCAGCCATCTCCTCGAACGCCTCACCAGCTACCTGGAGATCTTGGCCGCCCATCAGGTGGCATGCGTGCGCGTCGAGACATCGGAGCCGGGCGAAGTGATCTACGAGGACCTGCACCAGGTCATCGCCGTGCCCTACCGCACCGGGTAGGCGTCCTCCAGCTCGTGACGATCCGCCGGAAGCAGTACCTCCACCACGACCAGCGGCCGACCCGAGGCATCCCGGACCGCACCGAAGATCGCGAGAAGCGGCACGTTCTTCGGCATGCCAAGCTGCTTGACCTCCGCAGCGGTGGGCATGCGCGCGGTGATCTGCTCCACGATGTGATCGAAGCGGATGCCCCTGCGCGACTGGAGATGCTGCCGGATGCCCTGCGGCAACGCCTCGCCGCTGGTCAGATCGGTGCCCTCGGACAGTTCCAGGGGCAGCCATAGCGACACCAGCTCACTCGGCTCGCCCTCACGGGTGATCAGCCGCCGGCGCAGGAACGCCTTGCTCTTGGGCTGCGCATCCAGCAGCGCGGCCACACGGTTGGGGAGCGCCACCGCGCCGGCCTCGACCAGCTCACCGGGGGAGTCCGTCTCCGGGTTGGTCAGGTACGCCTGACCTGTGCGGTTGGACTCCACCGACGTCATCGCGGGACGGCCTCGCACGAAGCGGCCCTTGCCCTGCTGGGACTCGATCCAGCCCTGCTCACGCAGCACCCGCAGTGCCGCCACGACGGTGGGCCGGGAGACGCCGAACTCCTGGATGAGCTGGTGTTCGCTGGGGAGCATGGAGCCGGGCGGGTAGGTTCCCGCCTCGATACGCCGTTGAAGGGCCTGCACAAGCTGCGCATACTTCGGCGGCACGGACTCTAGCGACATTTTGACCGTCCAACACCCGACAGGTTGTTTTACCAAGTTTGAGAGTAACCTGGCCGAGCGCCGCCTGTCCACGTCACTACGGTAAATGCGAGCCCTCCAGGAGAAGGCCCGGCAGGCAGCCAGGGGAGGGATCGGGGGCGACCCTCCCAGGGCGTGGAGTGACTACCTGCCGGGCGGGGAGACGCGACGAGGCGATGAGACGGCCCACCCTGGTCCCCTCCTGGCCAAGGCCGTCACCACCTCGCCGCGTCCGTCCTCACTTGGCGATGTACTCCGCCAAGACGTTCGCGGCGCCCTCCACGTCATCGACCGGGTGACGCTGCTCGGCGCTCTGCCAGGAGTAGTAGGCGCCGCTGTAGCCGACGAACACCCACACCGGCAGCCCCGGCTCAGGCCGATGCACCATGAGAGCACTGTTGTTCTCCCGCAACTCGGCGTTGACGCCGAGACGGGCCAGCCTGTCGCGCAGCCGGATCAGCGCATCGCTCTCGCTCTGCTGCGCGAGTCCGGCCATGGCCGCAGCCATGATCGAGTTCATTTCCCGCTCCCTTCGGCCCGGCCGCTTCCGAGGCAGTCGAGACACTGCCGTTCCTCCCTTGGAACCTCGTCTCCATCGCCGCTGCCGATGAGGAGCGCGCGGCGCGAGTCGCGCAGCTTGATTCCGCGTCCCCGGCATGCCGGGCAGGGCGTTGTCTCGCTGTTCTCGTCTGGCCGGGTCACCGTCGCCATCTCCTCGATTCATCCGGCGTTCCCTGTGTCGGGAGGCCGCTTCACGTACCTTGTTGGTTGATGGCAAGTCCACCGGCAAAAGGAGAAACGCAGGACCCCCGAACGGCCCCCCTCTAATCCCCCTCTTGAGCCCCCAGCCGGGAGGAAGGCCCATAGATGCCCGAGAACATTCCCAATGTCCAACTTCGTGCATGGCGCAACGAACACCAGCTCACGCGTGCCGAAATGGCCGACCGTATTAACAGCACCCAAATCGGTATTTCGGAACGCCTGACCTGTGACGAGGAGCGCATCCGACGCTGGGAGGCCGGCGAAGTCCGCTGGCCACGTTCGCCGTACCGGCTGGCGCTCACCCAACTGACGGGGTTGCAGCCGGAGGCGCTGGGGTTCTCACAGACCAGACAGACGGGCAGCCGCCTCATCGAGGCATCGGCCATCCTGCCGATGGACGCGCTACGGGCCGAGGCGGAGCTGTACGGCACCATGGAACTCGCCCAGCAGCTCCAGGCATCCGACGTCGGTACCGGCACTCTAGAAGCCCTCGCCGAGGCCGTCGATCTGCTCTGCCGCGCCTATCCTGTGGTGTCGGCCGCCACGCTACGCGACCGGACGCAGAAGCGTCTCGCCCAGGTCAACAAGCTCCTCGCTGGCCGCCTCACCCTCGATCAGCACCGCGAACTCCTCGTCATCACCGGCTGGCTCACCGCCCTACTCGGATGTGTCCACTACGACCTCGGAGAACGCGAGGAAGCTGAGACCGCCCGCCGAGCCGCCTACGAGATGGGCCGCCAGGTCGGACACGGCGAACTCATGGGATGGGCACACGAGATGTCCGCGTGGTTCGCCCTGGTCGAAGGCCGCTACGAGGACGTGGTCAGCGCTGCCCGCATGGGCCAAGCCGTCGCCGGTCATAGCAGCGCAATGGTCCAACTCACGCTTCAAGAGGCCCGCGGACTCGCCCGCATCGGCGATCGCAGAGAAGCAGACCGCGCTCTGACCCGCGGAGCTGAAGTCCTCAGCCGCCTGTCAATGCCCAACAACCCCGATCATCACTTCGTGTTCGACCACGCCAAATGGGTCTTCTACGCTGCCACTTGCTACACCTGGCTGGCTGATGATGATCGCGCAGAAGAACACGCCAACGAGACCATCCAGATGCACACCCGCCCAGACGGCACCTCCAACGCTCCTATGCGTATAGCAGACGCTCACATAGACCTTGGCGTAGTCCACGCCCGACGTGGAGACCTTGACGCTGCAGTAGGCCACGGCATGGCAGCGTTGGACATCGACCGGCGATCCCTAACCGACCTCGTTAACCGTGCCGCAGACCTGGACCGTGTGCTGCGCCAGCGCTACCGCCGCGAAATCCTCGTCAACGAGTTCCATGAACGATTTCGAACAGCACGTAGAGCCCTGGCCGATCGTCGTCCAGAGCTGTTGGAGTAAAGGCGAATGGAACATATCGGGCAGCTATCCCTCCTGCTTGTGTACAGCAGCCCGGCCTAGATGATTGTGCCACCTAAGGATTGCTGAACCGCTGACGGATCGTTCCGATTAGTTTATAGTGAGGGACTGTGATCAACGACGACAGGGCCAATTCGTCTTGGGTGGCTCGACACCTTCTCGATCTTAACGAAACTTGCAGGAAGATCATTCTGTCCTCCGAGGCCAACAATTTGAGTCACTTGGGAGGGGTGCTCCGCCTTGATCTTGACATTGGTGTATGGGAAGAGCGACTAAAAGGCAGGCCTGAGACCAAACAGCTTGGTGATGCGCGGCGCGAGCTTGCCTTTGCCATCTTTGCTGCGTCAACAGGACTATATCGGTTGGCGTATGCCGGCCTGCGTGTATTCCTAGAACTCAGTTTTGCTGCGGTCTACTTCTCCGCGAATGAACTACATCGGCGCCAATGGATTGGGGATCGTAAAGATTTTTCTTGGACAAGCGCCCTGGACATGGAGAGCGGAGTTCTCTCGAAAAGTTTCGTGCGCGAATTCACACCTGAAGCGGTTGATGACGCCGCACAATATGCGCGCGTTGCCGCTCAATGCTACCGTCATTGTTCTCAGTTCGTTCACGGCAAGGACGTGACGACTGGCTTATTGCCCCAAAGCTTGGCGTACTCTTCTGAGATTGTTACTGACTGGGCGGTATCCGGTAGGCATGCCGCGGAAAGTGTTCTTTATCTCCTGTATTGCAGGTATTCTGCAGAGATATTTGATCTAGAGGATACAGAAGTTTGTAATACTTTGGAGCACTCCTTCTCGCATCTGCGCTCCATCCGATCGTTGCTAGGTCTCCCGGTGGAAGGGGTATAGAGCATGGCTAAGGAACTCTTCTTCAGAACCGAAGACATCAGGCAGGATGAAGTCCTGGGGTACCTGGTGGAAACTCCAACTGACAGGTCGTTGATCAACCAGCTTAAGGGCAGATCGCCCGTAATCCTTAAAGGAAGCCGAGGTGTCGGCAAGTCTTTTCTCATGCGTGCAGCTGAGGCCGAGATCAGAAGCACTTTTGACTCTGATCGAATTCTCCCGGTATATGTAACATTCGCACGTGCGAGCTTGATAAGGGTAAGTACGCCGGATAGATTTCTGCTCTGGATGATGGCCAAGATATGCAACAGCATTATTCGAGCTGCCTCTTCATCGGGGCTTACTCTTCCGGGGGGCTCTACCATTGCGGCAATTCGCGGTGGGAGCCCACTAAGCATCCCATCAAAAATGGAGCAAGTAGAAAAAATATTCGAAGATTCGTGGCGGGTAAGCGAAGACACTCCGCTTCCTGTAGCCGTACCGGATCCGGAGATGCTACGAGAAGCGGTAGAGGACCTATGCGTCCATGCGCATCTCAACCGTATCGTGCTATTCATAGATGAAGCAGCGCACGTTTTCATTCCGGAACAGCAGCGACAATTCTTTACGCTCATGCGGGATTTGCGCAGTCCGTACTTGTCTATCAAAGCTGCCGTGTATCCCGGAGCGACAGCGTACGGAGACTCATTTCAGCCGACACATGACGCTACGGTTCTCATCGTAGATCGGAGCGTAACGGACCAAGAGTATTCTATCGGTATGCGCGAGATCGTGTATAAACAGGATCCTGAGCTGCGTAAAACTATCGAGCAAAACGGAGAAGTGTTCGACACGCTCTCATATGCGGCTACAGGAAATCCGCGCATCCTCCTAAAAACTCTAGCGCGAAGTGCCGCTTTCAACAGAAGGAATGTGCAAGAGGTTATTAGGGGGTACTATAGAGAAGACATCTGGGCGGAGCACTCCGGTCTCACTGAAAGATATCCGGGCCATAGGGAATTGATCGACTGGGGCCGGCATTTCATTGAAGGTCAAGTGCTGCCTAAGCTCTACGAAGCCAATAAGGGTCGAAGGGTTGAGACCCAAGCCCATTTCTGGGTTCACCGTGACGCGCCCCAAAGCGTTAAAGAGGCACTACGCTTGCTGTCATATAGCGGCATTGTCCAAGAAGGTATATCGGGCATCCGTGCAACGCGTAGCGAAGTTGGGACCAGGTACATGGTTAACCTGGGCTGTCTGTTTTCGCTTGATGCAGAGCCGGTCGCCTATGGAACAAATGTGCGACAGCACCTCTCAATTAGGCGCTTCCCTGAGTTCGGTGCCAATCATCCAGCTTATAGACCCATTACGAAACTGTCTCTTAGTGAGATAGATAGCAGCGGAAATCAGGCACTAGAGGTGCAACTCCAGAAGTCTAGCGAGTTGCTTGATATCACTCAGTTCCAGAAAGAGCGAATTCGCGAGCTAGGCTTGAACACCATCGGTGAGGTTCTAGCTGCCAGCGAAGAGGACTTTATGAAGGCCTATTATGTGGGCCCGAAGCGTGCTCGAAAAGTAAGCAATGCAGCGATCGCGGCAGTTCTGGAATACTTGTCAGGATGAATTCTCTGCTGCGGCCTTCATCGATCGGTCATGCTCTTACTGCTGCTGAATTGTTCTCATAGGTATCAAGGGCGGCGCTCCGCGCCGCCAGCGCGGCCCTGCGCTCTGCCGCACGCTGCGCGTGCGGCCTGGGGGCCGTTCTCGCGCGCGGCCGTGCTCGGGCCGCGCTGGGCACGAGGTATACCGCCGATCCTGGCAGCGGATAGCTTGGCAGGGTGGACGATGATCTTTCAGGCAGGCCAGTGACCGACGCCGAGATCGCTCTTGGGGTCGGTCTCATGGTGTTGATCCTTCTGCTGCCCACCCTAATTTGGCTTGCCACGGTGTTGCTGCGCCGCCGTAGATAGAGCCTCCGGCGGGGGCCTCGGCTCCGGGATGATCGCGACAGGCGCTCAGGTCGTCAGTGGCTGGCGCGGGGCCGATCTTCCCGTCCGCCTCGTCCCAGGCGGAGCCCAGCAGACCAAGGGCCACGGGTCAAGGGTCGTTCTTCCAGTGGGGAGCTCCACCCATGACCCGTGGCCCTTGGCCCGCTGCCTTCCAGGTGGGACGAGGCAGACGGGAAGATCGGGTGGGGGAGGCGTGTACGTCCGTACGGGTGTGCCATTCGTGTGCCATTCGCCGGCCCCGACGCGATGAGGAAGCCCTGATCAGATGGCCTGGTGACGTGGGGAACAAGCATGATCGCCGTGCCATTAGCGTGCCATTAGGTCCGGCGGGAGCCTGACGGGTGGGCGATGATCGCGTCGTGTCGGTCCAGGTCGGACGGGGCGAAGGGCCGATCTTGGCTCCTTACAAGCGAGGGGTCACTGGTTCGAACCCAGTACCGCCCACCTGCGAGAAGAGCCCCGTTTCGATCATGGAAACGGGGCTGCGCGCCATTAGCCGGTGCGGAGGGCTTGTTCGGGCCCTGTGAGATCTTCTGGTTCATCGCGTCGGCGATGTACCGGTCGGCTTCGGCCGGGCTGTGCTGATGGATCAGCGGTGAGCGTGCGGCGTCGTATGCCTCACGAATCGGCGGTTGATCGCTCGTGAGCAGCGAGCTCGTCAGGTGTGCCCACGAAAGCAGGGCCACAGTCAGACGGCAGACGTTCCACCACCATCGCGACGGCCTGTGCCGGCGTTGCCGCAGCTCCCACCGTGTCACCACGACGAGGGCCAAGCACCATGTAGCCGTCTCCCGCAGTGGGCGCGATGTAGGGGATGTCCCATGTCCATCGAGGACTCGTGCAGCGGCTGAAGTGGAGTTCTCCCATGCCCGTCCAGGGAAACAACTGCCTCAAGCGCGGCTCGGCGTAAGCTTCGTCCAACAACTCGGGGCGTACACGTCCATCAGCGCGAACATTCCGCCAGCCGGATTCGACGACGTCCGTGCTAGATCGGGGCGCGTTCATGGTCACATCATGCATGCCGTCGTTCATCACCGTGCCATTAGCTGGTGTCGGAGAGTCCACCCGAAGGCCCATCGCGATATCCTGCGCGATCTTGGAGTTCATGGCGTCAACGATCTTCCGGTCGGCCTCCGCCGTGCTGTGCTGGTAGATCAGGGCGGCACGGACCGAGTCATGTCCCATACGTTGCATGAGGTCTTTGAGGCTCGCCCCGGAGCTGGCGGCGATCGTGTTGCCAGTGTGTCTGAGGTCGTGGAAGCCGATCTTCCTGGTGTTTTCGTCCCACTTGGCCGCGCGCCGGAAGTTGCTGCGGCGGAGGGTGCCACCTCGTGAGCCGGTGAAGAGCAGAGAGTCGGGTTCCGGGGCTGTGAACTGGTCGAGGTGGTCGCGGAGTGCGAGGATCCCCGCTGCGGGGATGGCGACCGTACGGACCCCGGCGCGGGACTTGGGCGGGCCGGCGACGAGTTCGCCGGTGTCGGGTTCGACGTGCTGTTGCCGAACGCTGACGGTACGGGCCGTGAGGTCCAGGTTCATGCGGCGTAGGGCTGTGACTTCGCCCCAGCGCAGGTGGCGTCCAAGGTGGCTCCGCAGGGGACGTCCACGATCTCCCAGCGTCCGGTGTGGACGTCGAACCGCTTGAGCGGGATGGGCCGGATGCAAGACGGAGCAGCGGAGCCCGTCGAGGAAGTGGGCCAGGGTCATGCGGCCTCAAGTAACGTCTCTCGGACGTGCTAGGTCAAGTGACATGCCGGATGGGTTCGACAAAGAGGCGCGCCTGGAGATAGCGCTCAGGTCTATTCACGATCTTTTATGCGTTTAATTCGGTTCGATGCTCTGTGTGCGATGCAGCGGCACCCGTGGAGCAATTGTGGCCCTCGCGTTACATTGAGTGAAGGTCGGTCATATTCCTGATCTTCATTGGAGAGGATTCCATGTCCGTGAACCCCGAGGACCCCTGGACCACAGGAGAGTCATTCCACGTTGGCGATGACGATTACGAACGCCCCAGCATCAAGGACGAGCTGATCGTCCATGGCGTTCTCCTCTCCGAAGCCGTGCAGGCGAAAGCAGACCCGATCGGCTACGTGGTCGACAAGGCCGAGAAGGTCGCAAAATTCTTGCGGGAGGCCGACAAGTAGTGCGGACAGCACCTTCGACAGGGCCTTCTATGGTCTGTGCCGCGTCTGCGAGAAGGTCAGCATCCTGGACACTCCAGGATGCTGACCGTGCTGCCGGCACATCGCACCTTCTCAAGTGACCAGGTAGGCATCTCCAAAACTCGTGCCGGTCAGCCAGGTCGCGCACGGCAGGCTCGCGCCGATCGCCTCCACCAAGTCCCGTTGAGCATCGGAGATCACCAGCTGAACACCGGACAGACTACGGCCCACCAGACCGCGCAGGAACGCCGGCCAGCAGGCACCGTCCTCGGCAGAAGTGACCTCCAGGCCGAGGACCTCGCGTTGACCGCCGTGGCGACCAGAGCGTGCACGTTGATCGTGCGCCCGCTCTCGCGCACCTTCCGCGTGGAGACGCCGAGCAGGTAGCTGGTGGCCACCACGCTGATCAGCGCGTGCTCGGCCCGCCGCCGCTCCAGCAGCCGGTCCGGGTAGTACGAGCCCGACCGAAGCTTCGGAATCGCGAGCTCGACCGTGCCTGCGCGGGTGTCCCGCTCACGCATCCGATAGCCGTTACGCGAGTTGGTCCGCTCGTCGCTGCGCCGGCCGTACTCGGCACCGCACAGGACTCCGCCTCGGCCGACATCAACGCCTGGCCATGGTCTTCACCATGGATCGCAACAAGTCGGAGTCGTCGGTCTCGATCTGCCGCGCCAGCCACTGCGCGGGCGTCACACTGTTGTCCACGGCCATCACCTGGTTCTCCTTCGAACCTGATCTTCGCTACTCGAAGGATCACGCGATGGCCGTCTTCATTTGACGACACCACGCCTGTCACGAGGCCAAACTCCTTAACCACTCCCGCGGACGCAACCCGGGCGTGCAGATGGGCGATCTGTCATCAGGATGTGACCTCGAGTCCGCTGCAGTCGATGCCGTGTCGAGTCACTCATCCTTGAGGGCATCCGGCGCTTCGGGGCCTCTTCAGATCTGCGACACACATAGCGCAGTTCCCACTGTGCCGGATCGTTGGGGCGGGGTGTCATGACGCCGGGTTACCTGCCGCACGGGGTGCCGCAGGTAACGACCGCAGGGCGGTGTGATCACGAGTCCACCTGATGGATCCCCACAAAATCCATCACGGCGTACGGTCGGTGCATGCGCAACTGGATCTGCGTAGTACTTATGGGCATACTTCTGACCTGTCTCACCGGCTGCACAGTCGCCGCCAATGGCTATGTCGGTATCAGTGTGGACGAGTCAGGTCGTCTCGTCGCCGTACTGGCCTGGTGTGGGCCTGCGCCGGACGGAGTGAGGCTCTACCATGAGCGTGCCGTCCCCCGGAGGAGCCCGACCGGCAACCCGGACGATGCGTACATCGATGATGCGATGTACGCATCCGCCTTGAGTGGGCAGAGCGCCTCGTTTCGGCTCGACACCCCCGTTGGCGACTGGATGGCCACGCCCAAATCTCCCACTCTGGATCCAGCGATCACCTACAACGCCTACGGCTTCACCAACGACAACACCAGTTCGCTACGACACGTGACGTTCGAAATTGACGATGCCACCAAGGTTGACCCGGGCCAGGTGCTGATACAGAGATGGGACGAAAAGAGACAACAAGACGTCGACGTCGTGATCTCTCTAGCTGCTTTCGAGCAGATGGGCCAGGATCCCGAGAACTGCCCTTGAGCGCACCTGTGCATTATGCGTGAAATGAAGGTGATCTTGGCGTTCATCACGTCGGCGATCCTGCGGTCGGCCTCTGCGGTGCTGTGCTGGTGCATCAGCGCGGCGCGGACGGAGTCGTGGCCCATCGGTTGCATGAGGCCTCTGAGGCTCGGGCCCGAGTTGGCGGCGATCGTGTTGCCGGTGTGCCGGAGGTCATGGAAAGTGCAGGCCCGGGAAGCCGATCTTCCTTGTGTTCGGGGCCCACTTGGCTGCGCGCCGGGAGTTGCTGCGGCGGCGGAGGCCGCTCGTGAGCCGGTGGAGATCAGCCGCCTCCCGATGCCGGACAACCCTGATCACCACTTCGTGTTCGACCACGGAAAGCGGGTCTTCTACGCCGCCACCTGGTACACCTGGCTGGTCGACGACGATCGCGCTGAAGAACACGCCCGCGAAACTCTGCAGATGCACACCCGCCCGGACGGTACGTCCAACGCCACGATGCGTTTCGCTGACGCTCACATGGACATCGGCATCGTTCATGCCCGGCGCGGCGGCCGACGCCGCGGTGGACCACGGTATGGCTGCCTCCGACATCGACCGCCGATTCATAACGGCCCGTCGGGCGCTCAGCAGCAGGCCAGACCTCCTTGACTGACAGGCTGCTCTCTAGTGTGGCATGTGCTTTGATGTACCCCCGATAATGCTTGTCGCAGATCATGCTGGAGCAGTGCTGGATGGATGAGGTGGTAAGCGCACTACGGTCTGGTCTTCATTGGCTTGAGCGTCGTCAGAAGAGGGACGGCCGATGGGGTGCTTCTGGCGGGTTGGCTGAGGTCACGGCAACTACACAAGCGCTCCGAGCCTTCACTGCATGCGGATTCGAAGCCGATTACTCGGTTGTACGCCGTGCGATTGCTTGGCTCTCGTCGCCCGACTTGAGCGCGTCGATCAACCACTATTTCTGGCGGCTTGGCGCACTCTCGGAAGTGCATCCGCGCAAAATCTCTGACGATCTGATCCGTTATGACCTGGAAGTTGTGCGTCAGAAGATCGAAGCAGGTGTAAGCATTGACTCGCGCCTGAATTATCGCGCTTTCTGGCTGGACTGCGCGCTCAATGCCCATGTGGATCACCCCTGGACAGGAGAGTGCGCGGGAGGCCTGCGAGATCTGCTCGAGGCAGACATGGACGTGACTGCGGCAGTATGGGCTCAGGCGGCCTTGGAACGCTATGACCCCACTACGTCGGGCCTTCTGGGTGCGAAAACCATAGTGAACGCACTCCAGGAAGCGAGCGGCGCTTTCCACCTGAATGGGTCAGTGGCTGGCACGGCATATCTGGTCTACAATTGCTCCCGCTCCGGTTCGTTGAGTGGCGATCCTGCTGTCCAGCACGTTCTCCGAGGAGCGGTAAGGTGGATGATATCCCGTCAGGAGAGCGCGGGGAACTGGCCGACTGAACAGCCTTTGTATGGGGGAGATCCGCAGTCAGAGGCGTACTATACAGGCATTGCATTACGTGCTTTGGCGGAATACATGCTGCGATTTCAGTCCAGGAGTATGTCGCAAATCGGCATGCCTGAATGGCGTATGAGGAGAGCGATTTTTCGGAGTAGTCGCTGGGTGGCTCTCGGAGGTCTTCTTCTTGCAGTTGTCGGGGCCGTGGTCGTAACGGGGTCTATCGGTGTTGCCTCGACGGTTCTCGGAGTTCTGTCAGCGATAGCGGGGTTCACAACCTTTTATTGGGACGCTCGACGGGAGCTGCGGAAGTAGGATTGCACTCTTGTTGTCTGCGCGGGGCATTGCTGCAAACTGCTTACGGCATTCCGCCGACCAGGCCGCTCCCGCCCGTCGAGGTTCTAGAACGACCCGTGACCCTTGGCCTGCTGGGCTCCGCCTGAGTCGCCCCCGGCTGTTGCATGCCCCCGGGCTCATCTCCACGGTGAAGAACCGGGGCTCGTTCGTGAAGGGCGGCGCCGACTTCGTTGCCCAGGTCGTGGTCGACGGAGCTACCCGCTTCATCAACCGGCGCGCCAGTGACACCGAGCGGCGCGAGCTGAACCGGCCGACGACGGCTCGGTGACCGTGGTTGAGCTCGGCGGCGAGGGCGAGGTGCTGCCGGCCGACAAGGTTGACATCCGCGGAACATGCCGTGACCTGCGGCAATAGACCAGCTTCGCGAGGAGTGACCGGAAATTCCGCTGAGTTCGGCCGACTGGTGGGTTACGCTGCCGGTGGCTCAGGTGCGAAAGCTCCGGTTCCTTCATCTGCTGGATGAAACCGACCCGGCGCTGTCGCTGGTCTCTGAGCCCTCACAACTGGATATGCACCTTCCCGGTGCGAAGGCAACGGTTACTTCCTCTCCCAAAGGAGCTACGCGGGTTCGAATCCCGCCGCCCATCTCGATGGGTGTCGTCCAGCGGCCCAGGACGCTTATGTCTCCGTCGCCGACCTTGATCTCGGGAGGGACACAACTTCAGAGCGTGCCCGGTGCGCAGATGAGGGTTACTCCTTTGGGAGGGTGATGTTGCAGGTTCGAGTCCTGCCGCCCCGAGCTCTCGGGGTGTAGCTCAACGGGTAGAGCGCACAAACAGTCACCTTCGTCGACTCTGATCTCGGGCACGAACTCTCGAACGAGGCCCCTCCCGCAAGACTACGAGAGGGGCCTCGTCGCGTCATGGCGAAGTTCAACAGCACGACGACCAGGGCCGCCGTGTCCAGCCCGGTCAAGTCCGAGGCAACGCCGTCCGGTCGCACCTTCGAGGGCGCTCCCGGGTACGCGCGAGACGCCAAGAGCGAGCTGTTCCTGCTCGCCGTCGCCAACATGGTGGGAGAGAAGACCTTCTACGAGAAGGCCGGCGACCGCGACAGCCGGTTCAGGGCGTTGGTCCACCAGGTCGCGGTCGAGGACGGCGAGTGGCTGGCCCGATTCCTGCCGTGGCTGCGTTCCGAGGCGAACATGCGTACCGCGCCGGTCGTCGCCGCGTTGGAGGCTGTCAAGGCCCGGCTCGCCGCCGGCGAGCACGGACTGAACCGGCAGCTCGTCGACAGCGTCCTCCAGCGGGCCGACGAGCCCGGAGAGGCGCTCGCCTACTGGACGTCCACCTACGGCCGGGCCGTCCCGAAGCCGATCAAGCGGGGCGTCGCCGACGCCGTGCAGCGGCTGTACACCGAGCGGAGCCTGCTCAAGTACGACACGAACTCCAAGGGCTACCGGTTCGGCGATGTGATCGACGTTGTCCACCCGAGCCCCGATCCGGCTCGGCGTTGGCAGGGTGACCTGTTCCGGCACGCCCTCGACCGCCGCCACCAGCGGGACAACGACATCCCCGCGTCGTTGAGCACGTTGATCGAGCGAGAGAAGCTGATGGGGCTCCCGGTCGAGCAGCGGAAGGAGGTCCTGTCGCGTCCGGACGTGCGGGAGCGGCTCACCTTGGCGGGGATGACGTGGGAGGCGCTCGCCGGCTGGCTCCAGGGCCCGATGGACGCCGCGGCGTGGGAGGCGGTCATCCCCTCGATGGGATTGATGGCGCTCACACGCAACCTGCGGAACTTCGACCAGGTCGGCGTCTCCGACAAGGTCGCGGCAACCGTGGCTGCCCGGCTGGCTGATGCCGATGAGGTGCGCCGGTCCAAGCAGTTCCCGTTTCGGTTCCTCGCCGCGTACAAGCACGCCCCGTCGTTGCGGTGGGCTTACCCGCTGGAGCAGGCTCTCGGCCACTCGCTGGCCAACGTGCCCGCTCTGGAAGGACGCACACTGATCCTGGTGGACCGGTCGGGGTCGATGTTCGGCGCGATCGCGGAGAGATCCGGGCTCGACCGCGCAGACTCGGCGGCCGTGTTCGGCTCCGCGCTGGCGATGCGTGCCGAGTCGGCGGACCTGGTCGAGTTCGGCACCACCTCCAAGCCTGTGCCCTACAGCCCGGGCGAGTCGGTGCTGCGGGTGGTGGAGCGGTTCGGAAGCCTGGGCGGCACCAACACCGCCGAGGCGGTACGCGCCCACTACCGCGGCCACGACCGGATCGTCATCGTCACCGACGAGCAGGCGTGGGGCGGCAACAACGGCGAGAATCCGACCGGTCAGGTGCCGGCCAACGTCCCGGTCTACACGTGGAACCTCGCCGGCTACCAGTACGGCCACGGCCCGTCGGGTGAGCGGACCCGTCACACCTTCGGTGGACTCTCCGATGCCGCGTTCCGGATGATCCCTCTGCTTGAGGCCGGCAAGAACGCCGACTGGCCGTTCTGACGCCCGGCACGAGGCGACCCCGTCCCCCTGTGGGGGGCGGGGCCGCTGCCGAGCCGGAGGCTCAGGGCCGCGGGTCACCTAGGCCGGTGGCCCTTCTTTCTACGGTTGGCCGGTACGGCGCGGCGGCCGGAGGCGGCCTGTGCGGGTTTCTGCGCCTGCCGCTGTGCCGGTTTCTTGGCAGGGGGAGCTGGGGTACGGCCCCGCGAGCTGTTCACGGTCCGGCCGCGGACGATGCCGATGAAATCGTCCACCAGGTCAGTGGTCGCGTCCGTGGGCCAGGCCAGCGCGACCTGGGACTGCGGCGCGTCCGTCACCGGCCGGTAGGTGAGATCCCTGCGGTGGTGGAGGCGTGCCAGCGACTGCGGAACCAGGAGAAGCCCCGTGCCGGCCGCGACCATCTCGACTGCGTCCGCCGTTGTGGCCGGGCGGGTGAACGCGGGCAGCCCGGGCCGGTCCGTCCACTCGATGCTGTCGTCCAGAGGATGGAACACCTCGTCGTCGGCGAGGTCGGCGACGGCCACCTCGTCGGCGGCGGCCACCGCGTGATCCTTGGGCACCACGACCACCGTGGTCTCCACGTAGAGAGGAATCACGCTGAGCCCGTCCCGATCGACCGGCAGCCTGACGAATCCGGCGTCAGCCCCGCCATCCCGCAGAAGTCCCACCACCTCGGCGGCGGGAACCGCGGCCAGGGCAACCGGCACGCCGGGCATCCTCTCGGTCCAGACGTTGACCCATTTCGCGGGTGTCACCCCAGGCGCGTACGCCAGCCGGAACACCTTGCCGGTCTCCCCATCAGTCACTTCCTCAGGGTACCGATGTCCGGGGAACCCGTTCCGACTGACTACGCTTGGCGCCATGACCTCGTCCAAACCGAAGACCATCCAGACGATGAAGCCCGAGACCGCGGCCAAGAAGCTGGGTGTCCTCCTCTCGGCCACCCCCGCCGAGTTCCAGGCGGGTGTCGTCTCCAGGGACGAGTTGAACGAGTTGCAGTCGAAGCCCCCCGCGTGGCTCGCTGACCTGCGTCGCAACGGCCCGCACCCCAAGCAGGTCGTCGCCGCGAAGCTCGGGGTCTCCATTTCCGGCCTGGCCAGAGGCGGGATCACCGGACCGCTCACCACGGCCGAGATCGACGAGCTGAAGGCGGAGAACCCGGCGTGGCTGGAGCGCGAGCGGTCCGTCCAGGCCGAGGCCCGCAAAGAAGCGCTCCGCCTCAAGCAACGCTAGGCAGCACGTCTCCGACCCGGGACGAGCCCGCCGAACGAACGGCCTCAGGTCGCTCCGACCGTCCGCAGCGGCTAGCTTCACAGAGTGGACGATGATCTCTCATCCAGGCCGGTGACCGACGTGGAGGTCGCTCTCGGAGTCGGCCTCATGGTGCTGCTGCTTCTCCTGCCCACCATCATCTGGCTTGCCATGGTGTTGTCGCGCCACCGAAGATAGAGGACGAGCGTTGCCGAGCAGAGGGGTGCGTTGAGCAGGTACGTCATCGGGCCGGATGTGGCCCTTCGGCTGGCTCACGACGAGGCCGTGGTCCCCGCCGAGCACCGGCTCCTGGCTCCCACGCTCATTCGCTCCCAGCTGCTGGCGCACCTCTACCAGGCCGTCCGCTCGGGTGAGATGGCCCAGAAGGACGCCGATCGCCTGCTCGCTCACGTGCGAGGGCTGCGGATCCGGCTGCTCGGTGACCGCGTCCTCCAGAACCTCGCGTGGAAGATCGCCGACCGGCTCGGGTGGCCCGACACGTACACCGCCGAGTACATCGCCCTGACCCGGCTCCAGGCCGACGCGTTCATCACGCTTGACGCGGAGCTCGCCGAGGCCGTCGAGGGCCTGGTCGCGACGGCGCCCGTCGAGGCCCTGTCCTGATCGGACGGTGCTCGTCACGGGGGCGTGGCGCAGACGCACGAGGCGCGCAGGGCACCCGGGTCGACTGTTTGTCGCCGGTGCCGTGCCGGTCGGACCATTCGCCGCCGGCTCCCGGGCAGGTGCCGCAGATCGGGCTCTCCGGCTGCTGGTCGTCGCGCACGTCTCTCACCGTAGTCGTATCGCTGCTCCTTGTATGTGACCCGGGCGGGCCATGGAGATGGCCGTGCCCTCGGTCGCGTCCGCGGACGTCCACCGAGGGCACGGCTCACGAGGGTGTCAGTGCGCTCGGAGGGTGAACGCGCGGGTGCTGGTCAGCTTGACCCGGTTGCCTGCCTCGTCCCAGGCCTCGGCCTTGAGGGTCACCGCGCCCCTGGTGTCCTTCAGCGCCGGGTACCTTGTGCCGGCGGTGTAGGTCCCGTCGGCGCGGCGCTTCAGCGTGGCGGGTTTCCAGGTGGCGCCGTCGTCGGTGCTGGCCCACAGCTTCAGCCCGGCGATCTTGGGCATCTTGGCGGCGGACGGCGAGTGGTAGGCCTCCACCTGGAAGGTGTGGGCGCGACCGGCGGCGACGGTGTTGTCCATCGCCTGACTGGTGCCGAGGTCATAGCTGACGAAGACGGCGGGGACCGGCCTGCAGTGCTCGCCGTACCCCTCCAGGAACCACGAGTTGCAGTTGACGCCAGGCTGGCGTGCCTGGTCGGCGGGCGGCGCGGTGAAGGTCCACTCGACGTCGTGCCTGGCGTTCTTCGCGGTCAGCCGGTAGCTGCCGGTGGAGGCGGGCAGCTGGTAGCGCGGCGCCTTGGGGAACGGCTCCGCTCCCACGGCCTGGACCTCGGCTCCGTCGCGATACAGGTGGAGCTCATAGTCCGGGGTGAACGGCTCGTCCAGCGACCAGAACGCCGTGCTGTCGTCCCGGTCGTCACCGACCCCGGCCACCTCGGAGACATCGGTCCAGAGCTTGTCGCCCTGTACGCAGATGGCGCAGTAGATGCCGAGGCCCCACTTCTCCAGGACCCCGCTGTCCGGGTCGGCGAGGGCCGTCACGTTGTCCGGCACGGTCGCCGCACCCGGGGTGCTGGGCGCGGTCCACCACCGCTGGGTGCTGCGGCCGGGTCGGTCATAGACGTCCATGCGGTAGCGGATGTGGTCCGGTCGGCCGATGACCTCGATGCCGCGGTGGTGCAGGACGGCCGGGTCGGTGGGCCACACCCAGTCGGTGCGCGACTTCGGTCCGACGAAGGTGGTGTCCGCGTCGGCGGGGCTGGTGACCCATCGCATCCCGTCGTCCTGCTTGTAGACCCAGCGGAAGTCGTGGTACTTCGCCGGCTGGGCGGCGTGGACCTCCATGTCGACCTGGGCCAGGTCCCGCTTGCTCAACGACTGGTGCATCGAGCGGGGGATCCGCCCCTCGAAGTAGGGGGTGAACACGTAGGTGTAGGGCGTCTCCGGCGTTCCCACCGTGCGCACCGTGACCTTGTCGCGGGTGAGCTGCTGCCGCAGCGCCAGCCCTTCCTTCGTGGACAGGTAAGCGATGGCGATCCCCACCGGCTTCTCGGGGCCGGTGTACGGCTTCTGCGCGATGCCCAGCGGGATGGGGCAGCCGGACCCCTCCGTGGGGTAGATCGCCAGGCCGGCGGCTCCGGCGTCCCTGGCCGGGCCGATGCGCTCGATCTGGGCGCCGCAGACGGGGTTGCCGAGCATGTCCACCGCGTGGTCGGCCGCCATCAGCACGAGCTTGCCGCGCAGATCACGGCCGGCGATCTCCTCGGGAGTCCCCAGGCCGACGTCGACGACCTCGAGATCCTTCGTACCGGTGAACGGAGTCCAGTCGGGGTGGGAGTTCACCTGGCCGAGCCAGTGCACGTTGGCCGCCGGATGCAGCGTCAGCTGCTTCGGCTTGCGGACGCTCATGGCGAT
The DNA here is from genome assembly GCF_040605905.1 of Nonomuraea sp. NPDC005501. NCBI lineage: Bacteria > Bacillati > Actinomycetota > Actinomycetes > Streptosporangiales > Streptosporangiaceae > Nonomuraea > Nonomuraea sp. NPDC005501. The sequence continues at coordinate 33,609 of NZ_JBEXDT010000035.1, forward strand.
CTCCGGCTGCCCGAGCGTCCAGAAGGTGGCGAAGCGGAAGGCGCCCTTGGCGACCTTCTCGGTGGGCAGCACCCACAGCTTGCCCCACGAGCCGACCGGGACCTCCTGCTCCATGCCTGCCGCGTAGACGTCGCCGCCCGCGACGGTCCGCTGGTAGAAGGCGGTGTAGGAGTTGTTCAGCGGCTCGGCGGGCTGCGGGGTGTCGAAGCGCACCTGCGTGGTCCGCCGGGCGTCGAGCGTGATCTCGGTGTCGCCGGTGACGGCGAGCTCCGGCCGGAACAGCCAGGCGCGGTTGCTCCGGCTGTCCTCGTCCACCCAGTCCATGACCTGCAGCAGGCTGATGGTCCCGGACGGGACCCGGGTGACGACCGTGCCCTCCTCGGCGATCCAGTGCGGGCCGGGCAGCAGCCCCTTGTCGCCCTCGACGTCGATGACGTCCATGGCGAACGGGCTGCGGGGCTTGCCGTCCCGGTCCAGGGTGTGGATGGTGAGCTCGAAGGTCGGGGCCTCGCGCACGACGCCCACCGGGGTGGTCAGGCGCACGTCGCCCGCCTCCGCCGTCACCGCTCCGCCGTACGTGCCGAGCTTCAGGCCATCGGTGACCAGGGTGACGGTCGTGGTCGCGGTGCCCCTCGCCGGGACGGTCAGCGTGGCGTCGGCCGTGCTCAGCCTGTCGTCGGCGGCGCCCCCGCCGGAGGCGGCCAGGGCGGGCTTCAGGGTGAGGGTGACCGGCTGGTCGCCGGAGTTGACGTAGCCGAGTTCGCGCGTCTGCGGCTTGCCCGAGTCGTCCAGCCGGCCGAAGTCGACGTGGGACGTCACGGCGAAGACCTGCTGGGCGTCCGCGCGGGCCACGTCGAGCCGTCCCGCGCCGCGCTGGTAGACGTGCTGGCCGACGTCCTTGGCAGTCGACATCAGCGCGGCCTTCAGCTGCCCGGGCTTCCAGTCCGGATGCTGCTGCGCGATGATCGCCGCGGCTCCCGCCACGTGCGGGGTGGCCATCGAGGTGCCGGACGCCTTGGTGTAGCGCTCGTCCACCGGAGTGCCCATCGAGGTGCCCGAGGCGCGGGCCGCCGCGATGTCCACGCCGGGCGCGGTGATGTCCGGCTTGAGGGCGCCGTCGAGGCGCGGTCCCTGGCTGGAGAAGGAGGCCCGCGCGTCACTCTTGTCGACCGCGGCGACGGTCAGCGCCGCCTCGGCCGTGCCGGGCGTGGACACCGTCTCCGGGCCGCCCGCGTTGCCCGCCGCGATCACGAACAGCGCGCCGGTGGAGGCGGTGAGGCCGTTGACCGCCTGGCTCATCGGGTCGGTTCCGTCGGTCGCGTTCGCGCCCAGGCTCATGCTGACGACCTTGGCGCCGCCGGCGGTCGCCCACTCCATCGCCTCGATGATCCCGGACTCCTCGCCCGAGCCGGCGTTGCTGAGCACCTTGCCGACCAGCAGCCGAGCGCCCGGGGCGACGCCCTTGTTGCGGCCGCCGGACGCGGCGCCGCTGCCCGCGATCGTGGAGGCCACGTGGGTGCCGTGCCCGTGACCGTCCTGAACGGTCTCTCCCGGGATGAACGAGCGGGACTCGGCGATCTTCCCGGCGAGGTCGGGATGCGAGGCGTCGACGCCGGTGTCCAGCACCGCCACCTTCACGCCCGTCCCGTCGTGGCCGGCGGCCCACGCCTGCGGGGCGCCGATCATCGGCACGCTCTCCGCCAGGTCGGCCTTGACCTTGCCGTCGAGCCAGATCTTGGAGATCCCGCCGCGCAGTGCGCCCCCGGACCTGGTTGAGGCCGTCTCCGCGCGCACCGCGCCCCAGAAGGAGCCCGCCTCGGCCTTGGAGACGTCGAGGGCGGCGGCGTCGATGCTCTCCAGCGTCGTGGTGGGGGCGCTGGCGGGGAGGGCGTCGGCGGAGCTCCTGAGCCCGGCCGCGGAGCCGCCCTCCGGATACTGCACGATGACGGGCAGCCGCTTGGTCAGCTCGTCGGTGTAGCCGTTCTCGGCCAGGTACTTGACGTTGAACAGCTCCCGGTCCAGCCGTCCGGCCTGGATGGCGGGGAAGGCGTCGTCGGGCAGGGCGTACACGCCCTTCGGGCCGGACTGGACGAACAGCGAGGACTGGCGGCCGTCCGGCCGGGTGGTTCCCACGCCGTGGACCGTGTACCGGCCGCCGCCGGTGTCGGTCAGCTCGACCTTGTCACCGGTGATCAGCGTGATGGTGTGCGGTCCCTTGCCGAGCCCGTGGAGCTCGAACGGCTGAGCCGGCTGCTCCTTCCGGGGCGGCTCCTGGGCCTGCACCGCCGTGGGGTGCGCCAGCGCGACGGCGACCAACGCGAGCGTCGAGGTGAGCGCGGCCGTACCGCGCCGCAGCCGGCTCACGCGCCCGTCCCGGGCGGCGATCCTTGCGTGATCATGAGAGGTGCTTCGCCTTTCGATGGGGGGTCAGATCGGCTCGAAGCCTTCGGGAAGCCGGGGCGGCCGGGGCGGGGCCGCCGGTTCCTCGTCCGGCTGCGGAGCCGGCTCTGAGGCCGGCTCCGCGCCCGGCTCTGGGCCCGGCTGCGGGTCGGGCGCGCGGTCGTCGCGTACGAGCTCGTCTTCGGGCATGGATCAAGGGTGGCCGTGACGGCACCAGCCTGGGTATGGGGCGAAGCTGGGGTGAACACCCCATTTCCGGATCAGAGGTCGGGGTCAGGTGCCCGTCCGGCCCGCCAGCCGGCCGGCCAGCTCGGTGCGCGAGCGCGCCCCCAGCTTGCGCATGGCGACGCCGAGGTGCTTGTCGACCGTCTTCGGCGACAGGAACATCTGCCTGGCGATCTCCTGGTTGGTCAGCCCGGACGCGGCCAGCCGGGCCACCTGCATCTGCCTGGCCGACAGGCCCGGCGCGCCGTCGCCGTCGGCTCGACGTACCCGGGAGACGGGCCGCAGGCCCCAGCGGCGGCCCAGCCGCGTCGCCCGGTCCATGTCCCAGCGGGCGTCGAGCCGCGTGTAGGCGGTGATCGCGCGCTCCAGCGTGCTCTCGGCCGCGGGGTGGCCCAGCTCGAACAGGCACGCTGCGGCCTGCTCCGCGACCTGGGCCGCGTCGTAGGCGGCCGGCAGCCGATCGTAGGCCTCGCCGGCGGCGGTGAACCGTTCGGCCGCCTGAGCCCACCGCCCCGCGGCCATGTCGAGCAGCCCCCGCGCGTGCTCAAGAGCGGGTACGGCCAGCGGCGCGTCCAGTCCCCGCAGCCGGACTCCGTACCGGTCGGCCGTCTCGGCCGCCTCGTCCGGCCGGCCCGCCGACAGCAGCGCCTCGACCAGCGCGGGAACGGCCCGTACGCCGATCGGCCAGAGATCGCTGGCCTCCCAGGCCGCGACGGCCCCGGACGTCTCCGCGAGCGCCGGCTCGGCCGCGCCGCGGGCCGCCGCGAGCCTCAGCAGCATGGCCACGGGCAGGGGGAGCAGGTCGCTGTCGCCTCTGGCGTCCGCTTCGCGGATCACCTCCAGCAGCCGGACGTGCGCGGTGTCGAGGGCGCCCGGCGCGGCGGCGAGGCAGGCCGTGAGGCAGCCCAGCTGGATGCGCTCGGCCGGACGCTGGGCGTACTGGTCGCGCAGTGCCTCGATCTCCTCGCGCAGGCCGTCCCAGGAGCCGGCCAGGTAGCGCGCCATGGCGAGGTCCAGCCTGAGCCGGAACTCGTCCGCCGGCGAGGCGTGCGAGCTGCGGCCGCTGTCGAGAGCCGCATCCAGCAGCCGCACCGCGCGCCGGTGGTGGCCGGCCAGCGTGGCCGTTCCGCCGACGGACTTGTAGGCGACGGTCTCCTGCTTGTTGACGGCACGGCCGCCCGTCTCCTCCAGGATGCGGTCGGTCAGCTCCGCCCAGCGGGGATCGCCGACCACGACGAACACCATCGCGATCTTGCCCAGCACGAGCAGCCGCGTGCCCCTGTCGCCGTCGGCCGGCAGGGTGTCCAGGGCGCGTTCCAGCCACGACATGCGCTCGTCGAGCGGCAGGTCGGTGATCGTCGGAACGCCCAGGCCCACCATGGCCCAGGCCGCGTACTCGGGCAGCTCCTCCAGGTCGTCGATCGCGTCCACGAACACCTGGCGGATCCGTCGCTGGTCGACCCGGGTCACGTCGAGGTTCAGGCCCAGCAGGAAGCGCAGCTCGCCGCGTACGCGTCCGGGCAGGTCGTGGCGCAGGGCCTCGGTGAGCAGCTCGGCGATGTTGGGGACGCGCAGCACGTTGATGGCCACCCAGCCGAGGCGGATGGTCAGCTCCGCCCGCCGTACCGGCTCCAGCTCGGCGTGCCGGAGCACGTCCTCCAGCAGGCGGGCCGCTTCGGCGTCGTTGCCGAGCGCGGTCGCGTGCTCGGCGGCTGTGACGGCGGCCTCCATCCACTCCGCCGACCGTCCCGCGTACCGCAGGTGGTGCGCCATCTGGCCGAGCGGCACCGGGCGCAACGCGCGCACCGCCCCCGCGGCCCCGGCGTGCAGCGCCTGACGGCGTCCCGGCGGGATGCCCTCGTAGACCGCCTGCGCGGCCAGTACGTGGCGGAAGCCCACCAGCCCGTCGCGCTCGGCGAGCAGCCCGGAGCCGAGGGCTTCGTCCAGCCCGCCGAGGCCGGGCAGGCCGGCGACCTCGGCCAGCGTCGCGGCCGGAACCGCGAGCTGGAGCACGGCGGCCGCCTGCGTCACCGCCCGCGCCGGCTCCGGCAGGCCCGCCACCCGTTCCTGGACCGAGGCCAGCACCCCGGCCGGCACGTCCAGCTCGTCCAGCGCGCGGCGCGCCCAGCCGCCCTCCCACCTGATCAGCGCCCCCCGCGAGCGCAGCAGGGCCAGCAGCTCCTGGATCGCCAGCGGCAGCCCCGAGGAGCGGGCGGACAAGTGCTCGGCGAACTCGGCCGACACCTCGTCGGTGTCCAGGATGGCGGCGGCCAGCGCCCGGGTGGCCGCCACGTCCAGCGGCCGGAGGGCGAGGTGTTCGTGGGCGATCCTGTCCGGCGGTCGCGCGGTCAGCGCCCTGAGCGCGGCGCCGGCCTCCTCCCCCCGGTAGGTGAGCACTACGCTCAGTGTGTCCGGCAGCAGGCCCACCAGGTAGCCGAGGAACTCGGCCGTCTGCTGGTCGCCCCAGTGCAGGTCCTCCACGACCAGGACCGCCGGGCCGAGCGCGGACAGCACGTCGGTCAGCCCCCGGAACAGCCGGTGCCGCTCGGCCGCCCGGTCCTCCAGCGGCGGCAGCGGCTCGGGCAGGACGGCGGCGAGCTCGGGCAGCAACGCCCGTAACGCGCCGGCGACGGGCGACAACGGCGCGTCTTCGAGGTCGGCGGCGCTCCCGCGCAGCGCCTCCACGATCGGTCCCAGGGGGAACGGCTCCCTGATCCGCCCGCAGCCGCCCTTCAGCAGGCGCCGGCCGGCCAGCTCCGGGCGGGCGGCGAGCTCTCCGACCAGGCGGGACTTGCCGATGCCCGCCTCGCCCTCCACGACGGCGACGGACGGCGCGGCCGCGGCCGCCGCGACCAGCCGCTCCAGCTCGGCCTCACGCCCCACCAGGACGGGGGAGACCACCCGGCCAGCCGCGTGCTTCATCCACCGCTCCCGCTCCTCGCCTGATCATCGGACATTTAACTGGAAGGAGGGGTAAATGTCACTGGATGCGCCGTGCGTCCTGAGGAGCGCCCCGGACGCCTACACCCGGGCCGCCGGCCACACCTCGCGGATGCGGCCGGCGGCTTCGGCGCCCTGCCGTACCCCTGCCTGGTAGGCGGGGAGCCAGGAGGTGACCTCGCCGAGGTCGGAGCCGAAGACCTGGATGGTCTCGGCGTCGGGCGCGATCCGGACGACCGTGTCACCGGGCGGGGCGTCGGCGGGGAACAGGTGGGCGAGCGGCTCGACGAGGACCAGCACTCCGGCGCCGGCCGCCAGGGAAGCGTGGCTTCCGCCGCCGAAGGCGCCGTCCAGGTAGTGATGTCCGTTGACGGCGACCGGCGGGGTGGTGCCCGGCGCGGCCGAGCTGGCCGCGATGGCCGCGATCAGCGGCACCCCGCTGGTGCGATCCCATACTTGCGGCTCGCCGGTTTCGATGTTCACCGTGGTGATGAGCAGCGGCCGCTCGGGCCAGGCGCGGGCGGTGACCAGCCGGCCCATCCGCGTGAGGTGCTCCTCCTCGGTGATGGTCGCCGCCTCGAACGCCAGCCGCCCCACCCGCCGCAACGCCTCGGCGGGGGTCAGCGCGGGGTCGCCCAGCACGGCGAACACCTCCTCCTGCCGTACGGCGGGCGCCGGACGCGGCACGGCGGCGGAAGCGGGGACGGCGGCGGAAGCGGGGACGGAGGCGCCGGGGCGGGGAGCGGCGAAGCGGGTCAGGTCCTCGCCCGTTGCCAGCATGGCGCCCACGATCGCGCCCGCCGACGTACCGACGATCAGATCGGCCAGTGCCAGGTCCACGTCCCGGCGACCGAGTTCGGCCGCCAGGCCGGCCATCCACGCCGTGCCGACGAGGCCACCCGGACCGAGCACGACAGCCGTTCCAGCAGCAGGATCACGGTGTGATGTCATGGCCGACAGCTTGCTACCTCAAGACCACTTGAGGTCAAGTCGGCCTGCTGCTGACCCCGGCCAGGCTCGCGTCGACGGCCCCGCCGGCTCCGGGTGAGTCGTCGTTGGTCATTTCCTGACCAGAGGCTCAGCGGGATGAGGTCGCCCTGACGTACAGCTCATCTGCTACTCTATGCTGTCAATTGATTACTTTCGGTAGCGATGGGAGCTCGGTGTGAAGGTCGCCTGTGTCGGTGGGGGACCCGCCAGCCTGTACTTCTCGATCCTGATGAAGCGGATGGATTCGTCCCACGACATCACCGTCTACGAGCGCAACGCGGCCGGGTCGACCTACGGCTGGGGCGTGACCTACTGGGACGAACTCCTCAAGAATCTCCACGGCGCCGACCACGAGTCCGCGCTCGCCATCCGGGAGAGCTCCGTCCGGTGGGACAGCTTCGTCGCGCACGTCCGCGACCGGTGGACGGTCACGGTGGAGAACGGGGACGAGGGCTTCGGCGTCGGCCGGCACCGGCTGCTCGAGATCCTCACCGAGCGGGCCCGCTCTCTCGGCGTGCACGTCGAGTTCAATCACGAGGTCACCGGTGAGGAGGAGCTGGCCGACGCGGACCTCGTCGTCGCCGGCGACGGCGTCAACAGCTCACTGCGCGAGCGCCACGCCGACCACTTCGGCCCCGAGATCACGGTCGGGCGGAACATCTACACCTGGCTCGGCACCACCAAGGTCTTCGACGCCTTCACCTTCGCCTTCACGCAGACCGAGCACGGCTGGATCTGGTGCTACGGCTACGGGTTCAGCGAGACCCACAGCACCTGCGTCGTCGAGTGCTCGCCCGAGACCTGGAAGGGACTCGGGTTGCACCAGGCGAACGAGGCCGACAGCCTGGCCCTGCTGGAGAAGCTGTTCGCCGACATCCTGGACGGGCATCCGCTGATCGGCCGGGCGCACACCGACGGCAGCGCGCGCTGGCTGAACTTCCGCACCCTGACCAACCGGACGTGGTACCGCGGCAACCTGGTCCTGCTCGGCGACGCCGCGCACACCACGCACTACTCCATCGGCGCGGGCACCGCCCTGGCGCTGGCCGACGCCGCGTTCCTGGCCAGGGCGATCTACGAGGAGCCGGAGCTCCAGCCCGCCCTCGCGCGTTACGAGCGGGAGCGCAAGGCCGCGCTCGTGTCCGCCCAGCGGGCGGCCGGCAACAGCGCCCGGTGGTACGAGAACCTCCCGCGCTACGTCGGCCTCCCGCCGGAGCGGATGATCGCGCTGCTCGGCCAGCGGCACTCACGGGTCCTCCCGCACGTCCCGCCTGGGCTGTACTACCGGATGGACCAGCTGGTCGTGTGGCTGAAGTCGGTGCGCGGGTCCGGGCGCTGACGCGCGCCCTGACGCCCGTTCAGGACCGTCTCAGCCCTCCACCGGGAAGTTGGAGCGGAAGACGTTGTGCGGGTCGTGATGGCGCTTGACGCCGCGCAGCCGGGCGAGGGCGGCGGGGGTGAAGGCGTCGGCCGCCGTCTCGCCGGGGTTGAGGAAGGTGTACGGCTTGCGACCGCTGACGGGGAGGGACCCGGCGAGGCCGCGTTGCCTGGCGGTGACGGCCGCGGCCGTGGCGGGGTCGGCGGGGATGCCGAACAGGTAGAGCGCGTAGGGCTCGGCGAGCGGGCCGTGCGGGCTGTCGGAGGGGCCGGCCAGCGCGCCGCCCAGGTGCCGGATCTGCACGCTGAGCAGCGGTGCGATGGGTTCCGCCAGGAGTGTCTTGACCGCGGTGTCGTCCAGGTCGGTCAGCAGCTCGCCGCGCGAGGAGCCCGCGCCCGGGTCGGTGGGCTCGGCGGTGATGGACCCCAGCTCCGCGACCGACATGACGCGCCTCGAATCCGACAGTGGCTGGGGGAGGCCGTCCAGCGGGGCCAGCAGGTCGCGGGCCTCGCTCTCGTCACCGATGTAGGTGGCGTCCACGGCGACCATGGGCGCGGAGCCGGGGAAATGGAGCAGGTCCAGCCAGGCGGTGAGCGTGTCGGGGGCGGCGGCGGTGATCCGCCGGTAGGCGTCGATGACGGCGGGGGCGTGCTCGCCGTCCCACAGCGTCCGCCCGCCGTACAGGTGCGGCGCGGGGTGCAGAGACAGCTCCAGGGCGGTGACGACGGCGAAGTCGCCGCCCCCGCCGCGCAGCGCCCAGAACAGGTCCGGGTCGGACTCGGCGGTGAGATGCCGCTGCCGGCCTTCGGCGTCGACGACGTCGAAGGCGGTGACGCTGTCGGCGACCCAGCCGTGGGCGCGGCCGAACCAGCTCAGTCCGCCGCCGAGGGCCACGCCGGTGACGCTGACGACGGGGGAGCTGCCGGGCAGGCCGGTCAGGCCGTACGGCGCGGCGGCCGCCTGCAGGCGGCCCGAGGGCACGCCCGCGCCGATGCGGGCCCGGCGGGTCACCGGGTCGACGCGCAGGGCGTCCAGCCGGCGGGTGCGCAGCAGGATGGCGCCGTCGGTACGGCCGGTGGCGCCGTGCCCGTTCGGCTGGGTGGCGATGCCCAGCCCGGCGACGCGGGCGTGCCGGACGAGCGCGGCGATGTCGTCGGCGTCCGCGGCCTCGACCACGGCCGCCGCCGATTGCTCGACGGCCAGGTTCCAGGGACTGCGGGCGGCGTCGAAGCCGGGCTCGCCGGGCAGCCAGACCTGGCCGCGGACGACGGAGCGCAGAGTGCTCAGGGTGTTCATCGTTCTCTTTCTCGTGGTGGGGCGGGAGTCAGCCGGCGAAGATGGCCGCGGGGCCGCCGACGTACCAGGCGTTGTCGATGCGCATGCGGCGGATGCCCCAGCGCTCGCCGTCCCCGATCAGCCCCACATCGTAGGGGTTCTTCAGCAGGGCGAACGTGTCGCGGTCGGCGGCCGGCGGGTGCTGGGCCTCCACCAGCGCGGTCAGGCGCGATAATTCCACCGTCGCCGAGGAGCTGCACTTCGGCCGCTCCGCCGAACGACTGCGCGTGTCCACCTCCCGCATCAGCCAGACCATCGCCAAGCTGGAGCGCCGCATCGGCGTCCCGCTGTTCAACCGGACCAGCCGCCGCGTGCGGCTGACCGAAGTGGGACAGCAGCTGTACGAGGAGACGCGCCCCGCCTGGGACCAGATCGGCGCCGCGCTATCGGCGCCGCGCTCCTGCGCGCCGTCGACACCGGCCGCGGCCTCACCGGCACGCTCCGGGTCGCCTTCGTCGGCGCGGCCGGCGGCCAGCTGCTCGCCGGGGCCACCGAGCTGTTCCGGCAACGCCGGCCTGACTGCGAGGTCCGGCTCCGCGAGGCGCAGATGGTCGACCTCATGCCGTGGCTGCGGAGCGGCGCGGTGGACCTCGCCCTGGGCACGTTCCCGATCCACGAGTCCGACATCGTCACCGGGCCCGTGCTGGTGTCCGAAGCGCGGATGCTCGCCGTGCCCGCCCAGCACCCCTTCGCCCGCCGCGCATCGGTGTCCCCGGACGACCTGGCCAGGGTGAAGCTGCTGCAACTGCCGGACACGCTGCCCGACTCCCTGCGCGACGACCGGACCCCGAGGAACACCCCCGCCGGGCGGCCGATCGAGCCAGGTCCCTCCGCCTCCACCTTCAACGAGATGCTCACCCTCATCGGCGCCGGGCACGGCGTCTTTCCCGTCGGCGCGCAGGCCAGGCGCTACTACGCCCGCCCCGACGTCGCCTACGTCCCCTTCAGCGACGCCCAGCCACTGCGATGGGGACTGCTCTGGCGCGCCGAAGGCGCGACCGCCCGCGTCCACGCCTTCGCCGAGGCCGCCCACGATCTGGTCCGCGCCCGTACCTGACGACGCACCCGCCCGCCGTCCCCTCCCCGCTCCCCGTCCTAGTCCCCGCCGGCATCCGGGACCGGGAGGGGGCGGAGCGGGACCGGGGTGGAGACGACGATCGACGTCGTCGTCTGACCGTGGATGACGAAGCGGTCGATGATCTCCTCCAGCCCGGGCATCGACGGCGCGTGGACTTTCAGGATGAAGCAGTCGTCTCCGGTGATCCGGTGGCACTCGACCACGTTCGGCGTTCGGCGGGCGGCCTCGGCGACCTTGTGGAGCTGGCCGGGGCCGGGCCGGATGCGGACGAGCGCGGTCACGGTCATGCCGAGGGCCTCGGGCGCGACGTCCATGTGGAAGCCGGTGATGACGCCGGAGCGTTGGAGGCGCTGCACGCGTTCGGTGACCGCGGGAGCGGACATGCCGACCCGACGCGCGAGCTCGGACATCGACAGGCGAGGGTCGGCGTGCAGCTCGGCGAGCAACCGTGCGTTGACGGTGTCGATCGCCCTGGGGTCATAGGAGGTATGGCCTGAAGGCCTTGAATTCAACGGCAATTACGGCCCCTCACCTTAAGTAAGGCATTCAGCTGGGATGTCGCAGTTTGCAACGCTACTCCGGTGAAGTTGCCCGCCAATCCGGCGCACGCCACGTCGCGCCTGCGTGACCGGGTGCCGCCGCAGGCGTTCTTCGGCGTGAGCGCCGTCTTCCACTACCTCGGGCCGGCGTTCGCCGTCATGCTGTTCGAGCACGTCGGCGTGCTCGGGGTCGCCTGGCTCCGGATCTTCGGTGCCGCGGTGGTGTTCGCCGTCTGGCGCCGGCCGTGGCGGCTGGCCGGGCGGCTGCGGCCCGCGCAGCTCGGCCTGCTCCTCGCGCTCGGCGTGGTGCTGGCGGCCATGAACACCGTGTTCTACCTGGCCTGCGCCCGTATCCCACTGTCAACCGTCGGAGCGATCGAGTTCCTCGGCACGCTCGTGCTGGCCGCGATCGGCATGCGCAACGGCCGCAACCTGCTCGCGCTCGTGCTCGCCGTCGGCGGGGTCGTCGCTCTCGCCGACATCAGGCTCGTGGAGGAGCCTCTGGGGTTCGTCTTCGCGTTCGCCAACTGCGCGCTGTTCCTCGTGTACGTCATCCTCAGCCACCGCATCGCCAACACCGGCTCGGGCCTGAGCGGGATCGACCAGCTGGGCGCCGCCATGCTGATCGCCGCCGTCGCTGTGACGCCGTACGGTCTGGGCGACGCCACGGCAGCCTTCGCGCACCCGTCCTGGCTGCTCGCCGGGCTCGGCGTCGCCGTGTGCTCCTCGGTCATCCCCTACGTCACCGACCAGCTGGCGATGGCTCGCCTGCGCCGGGCGACCTTCGCGCTCATGCTCAGCATCCTTCCGGCGACCGCCACCGTCATCGGCCTGGCCGTGCTGGCGCAGGCCCCGACGGTGCAGGATCTCGCGGGCATCGCGCTGATCACGGCAGGCGTCGCGATCCACCAGGAACCCTCTGAGGAGAAGACAGCATGAAGTACGTGAGGCTCGGCACGTCCGGGCTGAAGGTGTCACGCATCTGCCTGGGCATGATGACCTTCGGCGACACCGTCACCAGGCGGTGGCACTTGGGGGAGGAGGCCGCGGAGCCCATCGTCAAGCAGGCGGCCGAGTCGGGCGTGACGTTCTTCGACACCGCTGACATGTATTCCGGCGGGGTCAGCGAGGAGATCACCGGGCGACTGCTCGCCCGCCTGTTCCCCCATCGCGATGACTACGTGCTCGCCACGAAGGTCTACTATCCGACCGGGTCCGGCCCCAACGACCGCGGACTGTCCCGCAAGCACATCATGGCCGCGATCGACGCCTCGCTACGCCGGTTGGGCACCGACTACGTCGACCTGTACCAGATTCACCGGCTGGATCGAGAAACGCCGATCGAGGAGACCATGGAGGCCCTGCACGATGTCGTCAAAGCCGGGAAGGCGCGTTATCTCGGGGCGTCCAGCATGAGCGCGTGGGAGTTCGCCAAAGCCCAGTACACCGCCCGGGCCGCAGGGTGGACGCGGTTCGTGTCGATGCAGAACCACTACAACCTGGTGTACCGAGAAGAGGAGCGGGAGATGATCCCGCTCTGCCGGGACCAGGGCGTCGCCGTGATCCCCTACAGCCCACTCGCACGCGGCATGCTCGCCGGCAACCGCACCCGCGACGGACGGCCCACCACCGTGCGGGCCGGCACCGACCCCCTCGCCGAGTCGCGGCACGACGAGGCCGACTTCGACGTCGTCGACGCGGTGAGGGCGCTCGCCGCCGAGCGTGACCGGTCACCGGCCCAAATCTCACTCGCCTGGCTGCTCGGCAGGCCCGGCGTGACGGCACCCGTCATCGGCGCCACCAAGGTCCACCACATCGACGAGGCGGTCGCGGCCCTGGACGTGGCACTGACCGGGGGAGAGACCGCCCGGCTCGAGGCACCGTACCGGCCGCATCCCGTCAGCGGCCACGAGTGATCACCGGTCGTGCGGTCCGTCGCACGCGAAGGCGTGGCGGGAGCGCGCACCCATCCGGTCAGGTCGGCCGGCCTGCCGGGCTGATCACCGGGTGAGCCGGATCTGGCGGGTGATGGTGGGGTCGGTGATGGCGGTGTCGGCGGCCAGCAGGAACGCCTTGGACAGGATGACCGACAGCATGCCGCCGTCCTCCTCGAAGGGCAGGAAGACCCGGTCGCCGGTGCCGCGGGGGACGATGCAGAGGTAGGCGCCGTCGGGCTCCATGAGGATGTTGCCGGAGCCGAGGTGGATCTTGTAGGTGCGCAGGTCGCCCCGGACCACCAGGAACCGGTCGGTCAGCGTGCACCGGTCGGCGATGCTCGTACGGGAGATCAGCCGGGACAGCGCGTCCCGGCGGACCTCGGCGGAGGGGGGCAGCTGCCCGAACGAGCTCGTCCGCCAGTAGTCCCGCAGCCCGTCCACGCCCCGGTCGGTCCACTCCGGGTCGGCCGCGATCGAGGTGACCGCGACGAACAGGTCCACGTCGCGCATCGCCTCGCTGAACACCAGTGGCGGCACCTCCGCCAGCGGCGCCAGGCGCCAGCCGCCGTCGGCGAGCCGGTGGAAGCGGACCTGGTCGGTGGCGGCGTAACCGTGGTCGTGCCAGGCGTACTCGTGGGAGAACGACGCCCGCCACCGGCCCCCGGCCAGCATCCGCCGGGCCTCGCCGGAGCCGCCGCCGTCCCACGGGCCGAGGCGGTCCGCGGCCCAGCCGCGCTGTCTGAACAGCGCGTACAGCTTGTGGTAGCTCACGACGTGGCCGGCGAACCGGTTGGAGTAGACCTCCGTCGCCTCCTCAGCGGGCGTCAGCAGGTAGACCTCGCGGAACGCCTGCTTGAACGGCTGCCGCAGCTCCTTGCCCTGCACCACCTCCCGCCAGGCGGTCACCTCCTCCACCGAGGCGCGCGCCGGATGCCACAGCCGCACCGGCACGTCGGGCACGCTCAGCCCCAGCTCGGCGCGCCACTCGCCGGGGGAGACCTCGAACTCCCAGATCAGCCGGTCCGCGACCGGCTGCCCCTCCAGCCGCCGGTACGGCGGCGTGACCTCGCTCGGGTATCCGGCCTCCAGCGCCCTGACCAGGGTCGCCTGCTGCTGCTTCACCCGCTTGGCCAGCTCGCGCAGCCGTCTGACCTCGTCACCGTGCTCGCGTCTGACCGCCGCCGGGACCGACCTGAGCTTCTTGTCCCCGTGCCACCACGACAGCTCGACCGCTCCCTCGGTCGAGATCACCGCCGTGTGCTCGCCGACCGCCTGCCGCACCCGCCCGTCGGGCAGCCGGAACGCCACCTCCACCCGCTCGGCCAGCGCCGGCTCGATCCGCTTGAGCATGCGGTCGAGCTGCTTGGGAACCCCGGCGTGCCGGGTCGCCCCCCGGGCGGCGCGCAGTGCCGAGATCGCCTCGGGGGTCGGGTGGTCCTCCACGGCGCGGGCGATCTCGAACAGCACTCCCTGTGAGGGCAGCGTCCTGGCCTGCGTGGGCGCCACCGCCACGCCCGGCAGCAGCCGCTCCAGCACCCCGGGCAGCCACGGCTCGTCGCGGAACAGCGCCATCCGCGCGGCCCGCCCGATGGCGTCCCTCTCCCCGGCCTCGAACGCCTTGTCCGCCTTGTACGGGATGTCCCCGGCGTGGATGGCGGCGACCCGGGCCTCGGCGGTCTCCAGGGCCGCCCGGACCAGATCAAGGTAGCCGGGCACGCCGGCCAGCCGTTCCCGGACGTCGGGCAGCGGCGGCCAGGAGTTGTACGAGCGCTCCTGGACGGACTCGGCGAACAGCGCCCGCCGCTCCGCGTCCCAGCCGAGCACCAGCTCCACCTCCGCGACGGCGATCGGCCCGCGCCCCGCGGTGAGCCGCTCCGCCACCTCGGCGTCCATCCCGGCGAGCCCGGCGACCGCCAGCAGCGCGAACGGGTTGTCCAGGCGGTTCTCGGCCAGCAGGAAGCCGACCAGCGCGCGGGCGGGCCCGGCCAGCCGCTCCAGCGGCGGCCCGTCCGGGCAGCGCACCAGCGCGCCGGCGGCGAAGCACATGTCGGCCCACTTGCGGCCGGGCAGTCCCTCCACCAGGGCGTCGAACAGATCCGCGCACGCCTCGGTCGTGAACAGCGGCTGCCGCTCCTTGGCCGCCTCCTCCACCGCGAAGCGGGCCGGCATGGCGCTCGCCGACCGGAGCACGACCCGGTAGGCCGCGGGCAGCAGCGCACCGAGCTCGAACGCGCCGAGCCGGGTGGCGTCGGGCCATCGCGAGGTGTCCTCCGTGGCTCCGGTCATCAGGTCCAGCAGGTGGCGCGCCGGGGGAGATAGCCGCATGCGGAAGATCCTGCCGGACGCGGCCGACAGATTCCCCGAGGGGTCGGGTCAGCCCCCGACCAGGGGCACCAGTTTCACGAAGGAGATGACCGGGTCGACGGTCAGGTCGATCACCTCGGCCAGGTCCTCGATCTGCCGGTCGCCGACGAGCAGCAGGAAGCCGTTGCGCGCGAACGCGGCCTCGGCGGCGTCGGCCTGCCGCTCCCAGTCGAGCCGCCGGGGGGCGCGCATCCGATGGCCGTTCAGCTCGGTCTCGGCGTCCGTCGGCTTCACCAGGCCGCGGAAACGGGAGGAGGGGGCGGCGTTGTGGCGGGCCACCTCCTCACGGACGCGGAGCCGTACCAGCTCCCGGGCCGAGATCCGCTCGGGCAGGTCCGGGAGGGAGAACTCCTCCAGGGCCCGGCCCGTCGCCGTCTCATCGCGAAATGTCACCGATGCCATCGAGCATTCCGTTCCTATGAGATGTCGTGCAGGGACGGCTGAGCGGGGGCGGTGGCCGGTGCCTGGCCGAGGCGTGCCCGTACCAGCAGGTCGTGCAGGGCGTCGTGTGCCGTCGGCGCGTCGGGCAGCGACGAGGACTGCCGCGCCTCGGCCAGCTCGGCGGTCAGGCGGTCCACGTCCGCGGCCGCGCCCGGCACGGGGGGCGCCGCGCCGTGCTCGGCCTCGCGCTTGGCGGCGACCAGGTCGGGGAGGTACGGCGGGCCGTACCCGTACAGGCGCGTCAGGTCGGCCTCGACCTGGCCCGCGCGCATGAGGTGCAGGCCGGTCAGGAGCACCCGGAACGTGTACAGCAGCGGCTTGAGCCGGTCCGTCTTCTCGAACAGCCGCCACTGCGTCCGGGCGAACCCGAGGTAGTGGTGGGCGTGGTGCCGGGTCAGGCAGGCCGGCGCGAGCGCGACGAGCTCCTCGTGCAGCGGCGACGCGGCCACGACCAGCGGCGACAGGAGCTGCTCCAGCACGTAGCCGTTGCGGTTCAGCAGCAGCCGGCAGAACTTGGCCAGGTCGTGCGTGACGAGGTCGACCTCCACGCCCTCCCGGGTCCACGTCCGGTCCAGCGTGTCCGGGCCGGTGCGCAGGCCCACGACCTGCTCGGCGGGCAGCACGTGCACGCCGCGCAGGTCCACGTCCGAGTCGGCCGACGGGAAGCCGTACAGATGCGCGCCGCTGATCGTGGCGAACGCCAGGGGGTACGGCTGCTCGCCGGGGATCTCCGGCAGCCAGGCGGGCAGTCTCACAGATGCCCCCTGCGCACGTCCATCAGGAACTCCTCCACCCGTTCCCGGTCCGGTACGGCCGGCAGGACGCTGCGCCCGGCGTCCAGTTCGGCGGTGAGCTCGGCGTTCAGCGCGGCCCGCCAGGCGTCGACCTCCGCCCACGGCACCTCGCCCCGCCGGACGCTCAGCAGCCGGTCCCGGAAGGCGTCCATCCGCACCAGCGGCTCGCCGTGCCGGATCAGGTGCAGCCCGCTCAGCAGCAGCCTGATCATGTGCATGGCCTGCTTCCAGCTCGGCGCCGCCGGGTGGAGCCGGCGGAACTGGGCGTCGGCGTACCCGGCGAACGTCTCGTGCGCCCGCTGCGACAGGAACGCCCCGCGCAGCTCCAGCAGCCGCTCCCCGTACGGGGTGACGACCTCCACGAGTGGCGACCACAGGCACTCCAGCACCGTCGGGTTGGCGGCGAGGCAGAGCGCGCAGAACCGCTCCACCTCCCAGGAGAACTGCTCCGGCAGCGGCCCGTCGCGGTGCGTGGGCGGCTTGTCCAGCCGCCAGAAGTCCTCGGTGGGCGCCGCGAACACCCCGCGCCGGTCGGTGTCGGAGCCGCTGGAGTCGAGGCCGTACGCGCGCGAGCCCGTCACCACGGACAGGAGGAGGTCGTCGCCCAGACGGGCGCCGGACAGGGGAGGCGGCGTCGTCGGGTCGCCCAGCAGCTCACCGGGACCGTTCACGGGTCACCCTTCCGTGGGTGAGGTATGAGGGGGCCGCAGAGCGGCCATGATCGACCACCGTATCGGGATATATCGGCGGATGTCCTCTGGGATTTCCGGGCGTCACGGCGGCGAGGCTGCACGGGATCTCGACGCTCTCCCCGCGGGAACGCCACACCGGTGTGCTTGGCTCGGCCCGTGATCCAGAACAAAGGGACGATGCCGCCCGACCCGATCTCCTACCTCGACCAGGTGGCCGCGAGCGTCCCGGGCCGCGCCTACAAGCGGCGGGTGCTCCGCCTGCTCGACCTCCGGCCGGGCCAGACGGTGGTGGACATGGGCTGCGGGCCCGGGACCGATCTGGGGACGATGGCGGCGGCGGTCGCGCCGGGCGGCCGGGTCGTCGGCGTCGACCGCGATCCCGCCATGGTGGCCGAGGCGGCCGCCCGGGTGGGGGGACGGCCCGGCGTCGAGATCCGCTCCGGCGACGTGCACGCCCTTCCGCTGAACGACGGCAGCGTCGATCGGGCCCGCACCGACCGGGTGCTCCAGCATGTCGAGGACCCCGCCAGGGCGCTGGCCGAGCTCCGGCGGGTGGCCCGCGCCGGGGGACGGATCGTCATGGCCGAACCCGACTGGGAGGGCCTGCTGATCGACTCGCGGGATCCGGACATGGGCCGCGGCCTGACCCGGTTCATCACCACGAAGATCGTCCGCAACGCGACCGTCGGCCGCGGCCTCGCGCGGCTGTGCGCCGAGGCGGGGCTGACCGTCCGCTCCGTGGTCGCCGTGGCGCCGGTGCTCCGCGACTTCGACACCGCCGACCGGCTGCTGGGACTGCGCCGCAACGTGCTCAGGGCCGTGGAGGCGGGCCGTCTGGGCACGGCCGCGGAGGAATGGGTGGAGGAGCTGCGGGGACGACCGTTCCTGGCGTCGTTCCTGATGTTCCTGGTGACGGCCGAGGCCGGCGTCTGAGGGAGGGGCCGCGAGCGAGGAGGCGGGTGGTGACCGGCTGGCCGAGGAGGATCCCGGCGAAGACCAGGGCGAGGCCGAGGAGCTGCTGCGCCGTGAGGGTCTCGCCGGCCACCACCGTGCCGAGCAGGACGCCGGTCAGCGGGTTGAGCAGCCCGATGAGCCCGACCGTCCCGGCGCTCAGGTGCCGCAGCCCCGTGAACCAGGCCGCGAAGGCCAGCGCGGTCGCCACGATCGTCACGTACCCGAACCCGAGCACCGCGGGCCCGTCCAGCGACGGCGGCGCGCCCTCCACCGCGACGGCGACGGGGACCAGCACGACGCCCCCGGCGATGAGCTGCCACGACGTCAGCGAGAACACGTCGACCGCCGAGCTCCACTTCTTGGCCAGCACGTAACCGTACGACGACATCGTCATCGCCACGACGGAGGCCAGCACCCCGGTCGCGTTCACGGTGGCCGTGCCCCTCAGCAGCAGGAGGCAGACGCCGGCGATCCCGATGGCCGCGCCGGCCATGTGCGCCGCCCGTGGGCGCTCTGACAGCGCGGCCCAGGCGAACAGCATCATCACCACGGGCGAGGTCGCCATGATCGTCGAGGCGATGCTCGACGGCAGCGTCTGGGCCGCGAGGTAGACCAGGGCGAAGAACGCGCCCATGTTGAGGGCGCCGAGCACCAGCGACCTCCACCACCACGACCCTCGCGGAAGCCGTCTGCGGACGAGGAGGAGGAGCAGCCCGGCGGGCAGCGCCCGGATGGCGCCGCCGTACAGGGGGCTGTCGGCCGGCAGGAACCGGTGGGTGACGAGGTACGCGGCGCCCCATGCCAGCGGGGCGATCGCGGTGACCGGAGCCCACCGCAGACTGGCTTCCATGGAGGACAATGTAGCTTCCTTGGAAGCTATTGTGGAGCCATGAGCGACTCTCCCGACGGCCCGGAGCATCTGGATCACGTGGCGCGCATCCTGCGGGCGTGGGCCCGCGAGCGGCCCGACCTGGACGTGCGGCCGCTGGGCGTGATCGGGCGGCTGCACCGCCTGGCGGGCCACCTCACCGACCGGCTCCTGGTCGTCTACCGCCGGTACGGGCTGGGCGAGGGGGACTTCGACGTGCTCGCCGCCCTCCGGCGGGCCGGGGAGCCGTTCGAGCGGGCTCCCGGCGAGCTGGCCGCGTACACGATGGTGACCACGGGCGCCATGACCAAGCGGATCGACCGGCTCGAACGCGGCGGCCTGGTCACCCGCCGTCCCAGCGCGGACGACGGCCGCGCCCGCGTCGTCGCGCTCACCGACGCCGGCCGGGAGCTGTTCGACGAGGCGTTCACCGAGCACATGCGCAACGAGCGCAGCCTCCTCGACTTCCTGACGCCCGAGGAGGCCGACCAGCTGGAGAGGCTGCTGATCAGGTGGCTGGCCGGTTTCGAGGGCCCCCGCCCGCCACGAGGGGAGCCGTGACCGCCGGCGAGCCGCCTCAGGCGCCGCCGAGCCGCAGCTCGAACACCATCCGGTCGTTGGACGGCCCGTCGTGGTCCGGGACGGGACCCTTCACCGCGAACCCCATCGCCGTGTGGAACGCGATGGAGCCGTGGTTGCGCGGCGAGGTGATCGCCCGCACCCGCGTGCGCCCGTCCGCCGCCGCCAGGTCGAAGAAGCCCCGGTACAGCCGCCGCGCCAGCCCGTCTCCCCGCCGGCTCGGGTGGACGCCCACGAAATGGATGTACGCGGCGTCGGGCACCGAGGGCGACAGGAAGCCGACGAGGAACCCCGCCAGGGCGTCGCCGTCCTCCGCCACGAGGCTGGTGCGGTGGAAATGGTCGAGGAACAGCCGCGGCAGGCTGCCCTGGACGGGACGTCCCCACCAGTCGTCCACCACCGGGGCGATGCGGTCGTAGTCGCCCGGCTCGGCCGTCCGCAGCCGCACGCCGTCATCCGTCATGGTCGTCACATCCCGTCCTGAACATCGGAGGACATCATCCCCGAAGCGCTCACGCGTCCCGCGACGGCGGGGCCTATCCTCGGTACATGATCGACTCCTGGGACCCCGCGGCCGCCGGCGTCCTGCGGCTGCCGTCGGGGCGGCTCGTGCGCGGCCGGGGGCTGAGGCACCCCCTGCCCGAGGGGCCGGTGCCGGCCTTCGGGGTGTACCTGCTCGGCAAGCGGCCCCCGGCCGTCGGGTGGGAGGCCCGGTGGGTGCGCTGGCCGGACTTCTGGCTGCCGTCGGACCGGCCGGACGCGAGCGCGGCGCTGCGCGAGGCGTGGGAGCGCGCCGCGACGGAGCGGGTGGAGGTCGCCTGCGGCGGCGGCGTCGGCCGCACCGGCACCGCCCTGGCCTGCCTGGCCGTCCTGGACGGGGTGCCGGGCGGTGAGGCGGTCGCGTACGTGCGGGCGCACTACCGGCCGGGAGCCGTGGAGACACCCTGGCAGCGCCGCTTCGTCACCCGTTTCCCGCGGGAGACGCCGGCGGACACCTAGGGCCTTGTTCCGGGCGGCGCGTTGCGGCGTGTCGGCGCGGACGCCGCCCGCAGGGGAGAGTGTCGTCTACGCTCGGCCCATAGGTACCGAGGTGAGAGGGGACCCTCGTGGCTGACGACATGACGGGACTGACGGGCCTGCTCTACGAGATGGGGCTGCTCAAGCGTTACAAGCGCACCGGCTGGCTGGTGGCCGGCGTGCGGGATCCGGAGAGCATCGCCGACCACTCGTTCCGTACGGCGGTCATCGCGGGGGTGGTCGCGGTGCTGGAGGGGGGAGACCCGCAGCGGGCGTCGTTCATGAGCCTGTTCCACGACAGCCAGGAGACCCGCATCACCGACATCCCGTATGTCGCCAAGCGCTACCTCAGGGCGCCCGCCAACGAGGACGTCACCGCCGACCAGACGAGCGACGTGCCCGAGGCCGTGGCCTCCATGCTGCGGGGTGCGATCGCCGAGTACGAGGAGAAGGTCAGCCTGGAGGCGGTGTGCGCCCGCGACGCCGACAAGCTCGAATGCCTGCTCCAGGCCGTCGAGTACCGCGAGCAGGGCCACCAGAACGTGCAGCCGTGGATCGACAGCTCGCTGGCCGCGCTCAAGACGGCCACGGCGAAGCGGCTCGCGGACGAGGCGCTGCGCACGGGCACCCTGGACTGGCTGACCCGCGTCCTCGACGGCGCCTGAGACCGGTCCCGGCGGCAGGTCCCCTACGCTGGGGGGATGATTCGCCGCGCCACCCCTGACGACGTGCCCGCCATCCTCGGGCTGATCCACGACCTCGCCACGTACGAGAAGGCCGCGCACGAGGTGCGCGCCACCGAGGAGCAGCTGCGCGCCGCGCTCTTCGGCGACGCTCCGGCGGTGTTCGCGCACGTCGCCACGGAGGACACGGAGGACGGGGCGGACGGGGAGGGCCACAGGACCGGCGAGGTCGTCGGGTTCGCGATGTGGTTCCTCAACTTCTCCACCTGGCGCGGCGCGCACGGCGTCTACCTGGAGGACCTGTACGTGCGGCCGGACCGCAGGGGCGGCGGCCACGGCCGGGCGCTGCTGGCGGAGCTGGCGCGCATCTGCGCCGAGCGGGGCTACCAGCGGCTCGAATGGTCGGTGCTCGACTGGAACGACCCGGCGATCGGGTTCTACCGCTCGCTGGGCGCGGTGTCGCTGGACGAGTGGACGACGTTCAGGCTGACCGACGAGCCGCTCCGGCTCCTGGCGGAGCGCGCCACCGCCTGACCGGCGCCCGCATGCCGTCGGACAAGGGTCGCCGCGGGCTCCCCGAGGGTGCCCGCGGCGATCCGGAACGCCTGGTGCGGCCCGCCTACATGCCCGTGGGGGCGCGGTGCGACATGCCGCTGGACGCGCGGTCGAACACGTCCGTGTCCGCTTCCTGCCCGCGTCCCATCTCCTGCATGGGGCCGCCCATGCCCTGCATGGACTCGCGGCCGCCCTCCTCCAGGCGGAGCGCGACGCCGAGGGCGAAGAACGTGGGAGCCCATTCGCCCACGAAGATCCCCCACCGGTCGGCGCGGTCGAGTCCGGCCGGCTCGGCCTTGGTGGACAGTGCCCAGGTCGCGAACGAGAGCCCGATGGACAGCGCCCCGGCCATGTAGGCGTGATGGGATCGGATTCCCATCTTGTGCAGCATTTTGATCATGATTCTCCCCCTTGCTGTGGTGTGCTGCTACCCGCCCGATATGTCCAGATAACGCATGCATGCTCCACTTTGCCCGGCCTTGAGCGTGTCGTGCGGGTCAGGCGGCGGGGTCCGGATCCGGGGCGCTGCCGGCCTGGAAGCCCGCCGCCCGGTGGGAGCCGTCGCAGAACGGTTTCGTGGACGACAGCCCGCACCGGCACAGCGCCACCGTCGCCCGGCCAGGGTCGATCTGCCGCCCGTCCTGGGTCACCAGCCGGAACCTCCCGCGCACGAGGAGCGGCCCGTCCTCGCAGGGAGTCACCGTCACCTCGCCGTCACCGTCGGTATGCATCCCGCACACCTGCCCAGGCCCGAATCGCGAAAACTCACTCACCGTGACGCTTCACCGCTGTGGCGAGACCGTTCAGAGGTCGGATCGTGATCATCACGCGACCAACCCCCCGAGGCGTCACCGTAAGGTCCACCGGGTGCCCGAAATGGAGCCGAACGTCACCAACGCCCCAGCCCCTCTGCCGCAGCGTGACAGTGCCGATCGCTGCCCCAGTGTCGACTCGGGACGGCGCTGCGTCCTGCCATCGGGTCACCAGAGCCCGCACGTCTACCCACCGTCGGAGCCCCTGCCCTGACGGGCCGGCCGGTCCGCCGCCGGGGCGCCCCCCGAAGGCCCCGCCGCCCGATGCCCCAGCCCGCCGGGCATGATCCCTGTGAACCGTAAAAGGCGGGTTCGGACTGGACAAGCGGGCATTCGATCACGAGTGGCATGGGCATCAAGCCGCCATGCACAAGATTCTTCAGGGCAGGTCACTCCTGCTGGCGACGCTTGTCCCTGCTCTGCTCGTCACGGGCTGCGCGTCCGGTGGCGGCACGGAGGCCATGGGCGGCAGCGCGGCGAGCCCCGGCGCGCCGTCCTCGGACATGAGCTCGATGCCGACCGAGAGCGCCTCGCCGTCGGAGAGCATGGAGGCCAAGAACACGCCCAAGGGCATCGTCCAGAGCTACTTCGGCGCCATCAAGGCGGGCAAGGTGGACGACGTCGTGGCGCTGTTCGACAACGACGCGGTGGTCGCCCTCGAAGGCGCGGCGACCGCCGACGGGACCGACGCCATCCGCAAGGCCTACCAGGGGATGATGACCGGGCCGATGTCGGGCACGTACACGATCGAGGACACGGAGAAGCTCGGCGACACCTACGCGCTCGTCCGGGCGACCAGCCAGCAGGACAGCCAGAACTACCGGGAGTTCTTCATCCTGGAGAAGTCGAGCAACGGCTGGAAGATCGACCGTTTGATGAGCAACCAGTCCTCCTGACCTCACCCGCCGCGCGGTGGTCACCGGTCCGGCGGCCACCGCGCCTGGCGGCCCGGGAACCCCGGAGCGGCGTCAGGCCGGGGGCGGCGACAGGAGCGCGTCCAGCGTGCGGACCAGCGTCTCGCCCGCCTCGTCGCGCGCCAGCCGCCCCGCCTCCACCTCGCCCGCCGCCGTGTGCAGGATCGCCAGGAACGTACTGACCAGCCACGTCACCGGCAGGTCCGTCCGGAACGCCCCCTCGTCGCGGCCCCGCACGATCAGCCGCTCCACCCGGTCGAGCGGCTCGGCGTGGCGCTCGCGGAGCCGTTCGGCCGGCAGCGCCGCGTCGGCCGCCAGGAACAGCCGGCTGTGCTGGCTCAGCACGTCCCAGGACGAGCGCACCAGCTCGGCCAGCGCCTCACGGGCGGGCCGCGCGTCGAGGTCGAGGGCCGCCAGTGTCGTGCCGGCCAGCTCGACCGTGTGGGTCACGACCGCCCCGACCAGGGCCTCCCTGGAGGGGAAGTGGCCGTAGAGCGTCACCCGGCCGACGCCCGCCTCCTTGGCGACCTGCATCACGCTCGCGCCCGGGTCGGCGCTCAGCACCCGCCGCCCCGCCTCGAGGATCGCGGCGATGTTGCGCTCGGCGTCGGCGCGTCTGGTCCCCATGCGGGGAGCCTAGCCGCGCGCCTGCTCCGTCCCGGCCGGCGGTGACGGCCGCAGCTCGCGTTCGTGCGTGTCGAGGATGGCCATGGACGCCTCCACGGCGCCGGAGGCGTCGCCCGACTCGATGGCGCGCAGCAGGGCCCAGTGGGAGGTGTCCGGCTCGTGCGAGGTGCGCCGCACGTCCCGGACGCTGTCGCGGACGGCCTCGCCCATGCTGTGGTAGAGGTCGGCGAGCAGCGGGTTGCCGGCGGTGTCCGCCACCCGCAGGTGGAAGGCGACGTCCGCGTCGGCGAACCCGTCGAGGTCCCCGGCCTCCCCGGCCGCGTCCCTGCGCTCCAGCGTCTCCCGCAGGGCCGCGAGGTCGTCCTCGGTGCGCCGGACCGCCGCCAGCCGGGCCGCGACCAGGTCCAGCCCGCGCCGTACGTCGATGATGTCCATGGCGGCGGCGCGGTCGAGCCGGCGGCGCAGCGCGATCCTGGACTCGTCCGTCGCGGTCACGTACGTGCCGTCGCCCTGACGCGTGGTCAGCAGGCCGGCGTGCGCGAGGACCCGCACGGCCTCGCGCACCGACAGGCGGCTCATGCCCAGGCTCGCCGCGAGCTGCGCCTCCGACGGGATCTTCGTGCCGACCGGCCACGCCCCGCCGGTGATCTCCTTGCGGAGCTGCTCGATGGCGGCGTCCACGAGCGAGGTACGGGAGACGTTCCGCATGCGTCCTCTCTCCTCCAGCCCGGGTGTCGTCAAGGTCGATGTCCTCAGGTCGCTTTCCCGGGCTCTCTCGCCCGGTGGGGCCTTCCAGCCTAGACGCGCCGGGCCGCCGGAACCGGCTGGACAGGCGTCTCCACGCGTACGGAGAGGATCTTGTCAGGCCCGCGGGCGGGTGAGAGATTGCCCGGGGGACATTTCCTGACTTCTCCTCGTTTCATCACATGCCCCCTTCTTGTCACGGAGGACACGCGTGTCGCAATTACGCCCGGCCCTTCTGGCGGTCGCCCTCACCCTGGCGATCGCGACCCCCGCCCAGGCGGCGGCCGGCCCCGCCATCACCGTCGAGAACGGCCGCACCCAGCCGGTCTTCTCCTATGCCGACGCCGTCCGCGAGCACGTCTACGTCGAGTCGAGCGTCGACAGCGACGCCGACGGCCGGCCGGACCGGGTGCGCGTCGACGTCATCAGGCCCAAGGAGTCCGGTCCCGGGCTCAAGGTGCCGGTGATCATCGACGAGAGCCCCTACTACGACAACTCCGGGCGCGGGAACGAGGCCGAGCGCAAGGTCTACGACGCCGACGGGAACGTCACGAAGTTCCCGCTGTTCTACGACAACTACTTCGTGCCGCGCGGCTACGCCGTCCTGAACGTCGACATGCTCGGCACCACCCGCTCCGACGGCTGCCCCGACATCGGCGGCAAGGCCGACGTGCTGGGCGGCAAGGCGGTCGTCGACTGGCTCAACGGCCGCGCCCGCGCCTTCCGCTCCGACGGCACCCCGGCCGTGGCCGACTGGACCACCGGCAAGGCCGCGATGATCGGCAAGTCCTACGACGGGACGCTCGCGAACGCCGTCGCCGCCACGGGCGTCAAGGGCCTGGAGACGATCGTGCCCATCTCGGCGATCAGCTCCTGGTACCGGTACCAGCGCTCCAACGGCGTGATCTACAGCTACGACTACGCCTCCTGGCTGGCCGACTACGTCGACACCGACCCCGAGGCCAAGTGCCAGGCCGTACGGGACCGGATGGACGCCGAGGACGGCGACGACACCGGGAATCACAACGCGTTCTGGGCCGAGCGCGACTACGTCTCCGGGCTGCTCGGCGACGCCTCGAAGGTGACCGCGAGCGTCTTCGTCGTCCACACCGTCAACGACCTGAACGTCAAGCCGGACAACTTCTCCACCTGGTGGGACGCCCTGGCCAGGCGGGACGTGCCGCGCAAGATCTGGGTCGGGCAGTACCAGCACGTGGACCCGTTCGACTTCGAGGGCCGCAGGGACCTGTGGGTCGACACGCTGCACCGCTGGTTCGACCACTGGCTGCTGGGCGTGCGCAACGGCATCATGACCGAGCCGCGCGCCGACGTGCAGACGGGCCCCGCCCGGTGGATCACCCAGCGCGACTGGCCGGCGCCGCTCGCGGCCAAGCTGCCGCTGCGCCCGGCCGCCGACGGCTCGCTCGGGCTCCGGCCCGCCGCCCGTGGAGCCGCCGCGTCGTTCGCGGACGTGGCCCTGGACGAGGCCGACATGATCGCCGACGTGGGCACGGCCAAGCCGGGCCGGGTCGCCTTCACCACCGGCCCGCTCCCGCTCGACCTGCGCCTGTCCGGCACGCCCACGGCCGACCTCACGGTCAAGCTCGACAGGCCCACCTCCAACCTCACCGCCCTGCTCGTCGACTTCGGCGACGCCACCCGGGTGGACTGGCGGCGCGGCCAGGGCATCACCACGCTGGCCGAGGAGGACTGCCACGGCGAGAGCACCGCGGCCGACGACGCCTGCTACAAGAAGGTCGTGACCAACGTGGCGAACCGGCCCGCCGAGATCGTCGCCCGCGGCTGGATCGACGTGCAGAACCGGGCTTCGCTCAGCCGCCCTTCCCCGCTGCCGGTCGGCACGTTCGGCAAGGTCCGGTGGCAGACGCTGCCGCAGGACTACACGTTCGCGAAGGGGCACCGGGTCGCGCTCGTCGTCGCGGGCACCGACAGCACCTACAGCGAGGAGCCGGGCACGGGCGCGAACGTGACGCTCGACCTGGCCGCCAGCAGCGTCTCGATCCCGTTCGCGCTGGGCACCCCGCCGGCGGACGTGCCGCAGGACAAGTCGGCCTTCCGCGGCCCGGCGCGCGTGGAGCTGCCGAAGGAGGAGCCTGAGTTCAGCTTCTTCTGAGGTTTTTCAGGTGCGATGCCCGGTTCGTCCTCCCGTTGCGCGAGGATGAGCCGGGTGATCGGGGCCACGGTGGTCGTGACCGCGGGGCCTGGCGGGCGGGAGCACCGCGTCACCCCGGACGCGCCCCTGGACCTCGGCTCCACGGGCCGCCTCGGGGTCACCGCCTGGGAGGAGTCCCCGCTTCGACCCGCCGACGAGGCGGCCCGGGGCGGGCGTGGCTCCTAGTCCGCTGATGCGCCGAGTGAAGCCAGTGCGCGGCGAGTGACGTCGGGCGGGGCCGCGGCGATGACGTCATTGAGCGCGTCCATGGAGGCATGAAGGTCGGCGATGGCCTGAGCGATGCGGTCGCGCTCCTGGTGGAGGTCGGCGAGCAGGTCCGAGCAGGTGGGGACGAGACGGTCGCCGGTGTCCCGCAGGCACGGCAGGACCGTGGTGATCGTCGAGGTGTTCAGGCCTGCGGCCAGCAGGCTGCGGATGCGGCGGACGACGGCGACGTCCTCTTCGACGTATTCCCGGTAACCGCTGGGGCGCCGCTGCGGATGGAGCAGACCCTGCTCCTCGTAGTAGCGCAGCAGGTGCACGGCCACGCCGGTCCGCCGGGACAGCTCACCGATGCGCACGAGGACCTCCTGATCGCCGCGCGGACCTTGCCCGCTCGACTTGACTCTCATATCGATATGAGACTTTAACGTCTGCGGCATGACATGGAACAAGGGTTTCGCGACGCTCGCGGCATTGTGCGCGAGCGTCTTCGTCGTGGGTACCTCGGAGTACCTGATCGCCGGGCTGCTGCCCCAGATCGGCGCTGATCTGGACGTCTCCGTGGGAACCGCTGGGCAGGCGGTGACCGCGTACGCGCTCGGAGTGGTGGTCGGAGGGCCCGCCATGGCCCTGTTGACCGCGCGTCTGCCGCGCAAGGGGCTCGCCGTCGGCCTGATGCTGGTGTTCGCGGGGGGCAGCGCGATCAGCGCGGTGGCGCCTTCGTTCGGCCTGCTCCTGGTGGGCCGGGTGGTGTCCTCGCTCAGTCACGCCGTCTTCCTGGCGCTGGCGCTGGTGACGGCGACCCGGGTGGTCCCGGCCGAGAGGACGGGCTCGGCCATCGCCACCGTGACCTCCGGCTTCACCGTGGCGACGCTCCTCGGGGTCCCCATGGGGGCGCTGCTCGGGCAGAGTGCCGGATGGCGGGCTCCGTTCGCCGTGCTGACCGGTCTCTCCCTGGCAGGAACCCTGCTCCTGGCCGCCGTACTGCCCCGGCAGGAGGGGCTGTCCACGCGACTGCGTGACGAGATCCGTGTGGTGACGCGCCGGCCGGTCATGCTCGCCATCGCCACCACCGCGGTGGGCTTCTCCGGGGTCTCCACGGTGTTCACCTACATCGCCCCGCTGCTGACCGTCGTCTCCGGCTTCTCCGTCGCGACGGTCTCCGGTCTGCTGCTCGCTTACGGCGCGGGCAGTTTCCTCGGCAACCTCGCCGCGGGAAGGCTGACCGACAAGTCGATGAGCGCAACCGTACGCGGGGTCTTCGGCGGGCTGACGGGGACGCTTCTGCTCATCCCGTTCGCCGCGGTGTGGCAGCCCGCCGCCGTGGTCGCGGTTCTGGTGCTCGGCCTGCTCGCCACCGCGACCATCGCCCCGCTGCAGGGACTGATCCTGCACCACGCGGGCGCCGCCCCGACCCTGGCCGTCACCGTCAACGTGGGCGCCTTCAATCTCGGCGCCGCAGCGGGCTCGGTCGCCGGCGGCGCGATCGTCGCCGCCGGCGCTCTGCGCTGGACCGGCGTGGGGGGCGCGGTGCTGAGCCTGATCGGACTGGCCCTCACCTATCTCGTCCTGCCCCGGACGCGGACGTCGGCGCAAGACGCCGAGCCCGAGGCCCCCATCGCTGCCTGACCCCCGTCCACCTGTCCCGCGGGGGGATGTCATGGTCCCGTGGGCACCCAGTACCGGCGCTTCTGCTCGGTGACGTCGATGAGCCGGCCCCCGTTGGCCTCGATGACCCGCCGCGAGGCCGTGTTGGTCCTGTCGCACATCACCAGCGCCTGCGAGACGCCCAGCGACCGCGCGATCGGCAGCGCCGCGGCGAGCATGGCCGTCGCGTGCCCCTGGCGCCGGGCGGACGGCCGCACGTCATAGCCGATGTGACCGCCGAGCTCCTCCAACGCCGGGCTGAGCCGGTGACGGATGGCCATCCTGCCCAGGAAGCGTTCGCCGTCGGCCCACCACAGCGTCGTCATGGGGACGAACCCGTCGCGTGCGCCTGCCTCGGTACGCTCGCCCAGCAGCCGCGCGACATACGCCTCGAAAGCGTCCGGGTCGGTCAGGGCGGGCGGGTCGACGTCGCCGACGAACCAGGAGGGGGGATAGTCGCGGTCGGCCCGGAACTCGGCCACCGCCTCCAGGAAAGACGCGCGCAGCCCGGGCGTCGGATCAATGAATCGTGGCATGACCACCATGGTCCCCTGACGAGGGCTGGGCTGCCGCCCGACGTCGTCGCGGCGGGAGCCGTCGGCCGCCGCGGGCCCGCGTCCCGGGCACCTCGGCGGCCGGACGCCGCATCAACCTAGTACCTGGAGCAGTTGGTCCAGTGGCCGTTGCCCTCGCCGTCCAGGACGTACGCGCCCGGGTCCTTGGCGACGGTCCACGAGACCCGCAGCCGCAGCGTCCCGCCGGCGCTCGTCGTGCCGGAGGTCCTGTGGCCGTCGCCGCGCGCCACGCCGACCCAGCGGACGACGATCGTGCCGGTCTGGGTGACCGGACGGCCCTGGCAGCCGGGCCGGGCCGCGGGCACCTTCACCCTGAACGACCTGCCCGACACCGCGATGCCGCCGGCGCCGCCGGCCGACGCGATGCGGCACGTCCCGCCCTTGCAGGCGAGCGCGAACGTGCCGGTACGGCGGGCGCCCAGCCTGATCGACACCGGTGACAGGAACGCGACCGGAGCCTGCGGCCGCGGCAGCGCCACCGGCTGCTGGGGTGTCCCCGCGGGCTTCCTGGCCGGCCGCTCGGCCGGTTGCCTGGCCTCGCGTCCCGCCGGCCGGTCGGCCGGCCTCATCGTGCCGGCCACGACCGGGCCCTCCCGCTTGCCGTCGTCCGCCGCGCCGGTGTCGCCCGTCCGGTTCGCCGGGGACCCCGCCGTGGGGGTCACGGCGGGGGCCCCGCTGGGGGCCACGGTCGCGGCCGGCGGGACGGCGGCGGGCTCGGGCGGGGGCACCGGGACCGCGGGGCCGGGGGACGGGCGGCCGTCCGGCGACGGCGTCAGGGCCGGGCCGTCGGAGCCCGTCTCGGTGATCACGGTCATGCGCTGGCGGGCGTTGAGACCGGACCAGGCCAGTCCCGCCACGAGCAGGCCGACGCCCACGAGCAGGCCGACGCGGGCCACGTTCCGCACCGTCAGCCCCGACTCGCCGTCGGCCGTGTCGGGGCGGTCGAGCCAGAACTCGTCGGGGCCGCCGGCGTGCAGCTCCACCACGTGGGCGTCGTGCGGTGGCGCGGGCTCGTACCGGAGCGGCGCGGTGAACGGCGGGGAGCCGACGGCCGGGCCCTCTCCCGGACCGTCGGTGCCGCGTCCGCGAGCCCACCCCGGCACGCCGTCGGCGCCCCGGCCGTCCCGCGGGGGGCGGGTGGTCTCCTCGGGGGGCCGGCGGGGCCCCGGGATGGTGATCACCCCGTGCACGCGGGCGGAGGAGGGGGGCGGCCGATGGGCGGTCCCCGGACGCCCGCCGGCGACCGGCCGGGGCGCCTGGACCGGGGCGTCGGACGGGTCGGTGGGGGAGGAGGCGCGGTCGGGGGATCCGTCCGGGGCCTGGTGCGGCTGGGCGGGGGCGCCGCTCGGTGCTCCGGCCCTGGGGCGGGCGGTGGGCGGAGCGTCGGCCATGACCGGGGCGCTCAGGGGGACGGTCCGCTTCGGCCTGGGCGAGCCGGCCACCATGCGGTCTGTCGGCAGACTCGTGGCCGCCACGCGAGCTCCCGCCGCCGAGTCCCCCGCCGCCGAGTCCCCCACCGCAGAGTCCCCCGCCGCCGGGGCCGCCGCCGGAGCGGGCGCAGACGTAGGCGCGGGCGCGGGTGGAGGGACGCGCATCTGCGGCACGACGGGACGGGCAGCCCCGGTGCGGGGCGTCTGCGGCTGGGCCGTCTCGCGACGTGGCGCCTGGACCGGGGGCGCCGCCGGGACCGGGGGCGCCGCCGGGACGGGGCGGGAGGTGAGTGGGCCATCGTCCGGGTGGTGCTCCCAGGGCGGGCCACCTTCGGCCCGGCGTGAGGGGGCCCGCTCCTGACCGGCCGGGCCGCTACTGCTGATCCGGTCATGAGCGGACGCCGCTGGAAGGTTCCGGTACGGCACGCCTCCGCGGTTGCGGCGGACGATGGCCCAGTCCGCGGCCCGGTCCGGCGACCAGTCCGGGGACTGGCCGGCCGGGTCCGGGGTCCAGGCGGCGGTCCGGGCGGCCCCGCCTGGGGTCTCGGCGACCGGCACGGAAGGCCGGCCGGAAGGGGAGTCGGCACGGGCCGCTACGGCACCCGGCACGCTCGCACGGCGCGGAAGGATGTCCGGTGGGCCGGGACGGGCGTGTTTGCTGGGTGGGCGGCGCGCGGCCGGGTCAGGTGTGTGCTCCGGGCCGGCGGCGGCCGCGCCCGCCGCCGGCCCGGAGCTTTCCCAGGTCCCCGCCGTGGGGCCGGGGACCGGAGCGATGGGTGGCGGCGCGGGCTCGGCCAGCCCGCGCGTCTGCGCCGGGAAGCCGTCCTCCCGCCACAGTCCCGCTTCGTCCGGCAGTGGCAGCGCCCAGGCGAGCTGCTCGTGCAGCGTGCCGGGCGCCGATGCGATCGGCATCTGCCGCAGCAGCGTGTCGGCCACCATGACGCGCGGCGCGCCCTGGCAGACGTCGCAGTGCGCGATGTGGCGGCTGATCCGCGCGCGGGTGCGCCGCCCGGGCGCCGAGGCCCAGTCCGTCACCCGCGACTCCAGCGCCGCGCACCCGTGACGGGTCCTGGCGGCGATGACGGCGGCGAACCACTCCTCCAGCCCGTCGGCCGCCTCCAGGATGATCGTCTCCACCTGGTCGGAGTCCGCGTCGAAGATGGTGGCGATCTCGTCGGTCGTCAGCCCGTGCCGTACCGACAGGTCGAGCAGCTCCCTGTGCGGCGGGGCGAGCGCGCGCAGGGCCTCGGGCAGCAGGTCGGCCATCCGGCCGGGCCGCGACCAGGAGCCGACGCTGGTGGGGGTGGAGATGTACGAGCGGTGCGCGCGGGCCAGCGCGTACAGCCAGGGCCGCAGCGGCGACGACTGGTCGACCCGGTCGGCCCAGGCGTGCGCGGACAGCAGGGTGCCCGCGACGGCCAGCTCGGCGTCGCTCGACGACAACTCCGTCCGGCAGTAGTCGTACAGGTGCGGCCCGTAGCCGTCGCACAGTTCGAGGATGGCCTCACGTGCGTCCTCCGACAGGGTGCGCCACATCCGGGTCGCATCTCCTCTCCGCGGTTCGGGCTTGGGGTCCGGCATCGGGGCCGCTCCGGGGGTCAGCGGGGCAGCCGTTCGGCGATCTCGGTGGCCCAGTACGTGATCACACTGCCCGCGCCCGCCCGGCGGATCGCGGTGAGGCTCTCGAGGATCGCGCGATCGCGGGTGAGCCAGCCGTTGGCGGCGGCGGCCTCGATCGCGGCGTACTCGCCGGAGACCTGGTAGGCGGCCACCGGCACGTTGACGGCGTCGGCGACGCGGCGCACCACGTCCAGGTAGAGGCCGGCCGGTTTGACCATCACCATGTCGGCGCCCTCGTCCACGTCGAGGAGCACCTCGCGCAGCGACTCGCGCAGGTTGGCCGGGTCCTGCTGGTGAGTGGAGCGGGTGCCGGTCAGCCGCGACTCGACCGCGTCGCGGAACGGGCCGTAGAAGGCGGAGTCGTACTTGGCGGCGTAGGCCATGATCGGCAGGTTGTGGTGGCCGGCGGCGTCGAGGGCGCGGCGGATGGCGCCGACCTGGCCGTCCATCATGCCGCTGGGCGCCACCATGTGGGCGCCGGCCGCGGCCTGGGCGACGGCGACGCGGGCGTAGGCGCTCAGGGTGGCGTCGTTGTCGACGTCGCCGCGGGCGTCGAGGATGCCGACGTGCCCGTGCTCGGTGTACTCGTCCAGGTTGATGTCGCCGATGACGACGGTGGCGTCGCCGACCTCGGCGGCGACGTCCGCGAGGGCGAGCTGGGTGATGCCGTGCTCGTCCCAGGCGCCGCGCCCGTCGTGGTCCTTGCTCTCGGGGATGCCGAACAGCAGCAGCCCGCCCACGCCGGCCCGCACGGCGGCCGCGGCCGCCTTGCGCACGCTCTCGCGGGTGTGCTGGACCTGGCCGGGCATGCAGGCGATGGGACGGGGCTCCGCCAGGCCCTCGCGGACGAACAGCGGCTGGATCAGGTCGGCGGGGTGCAGGCGGGTCTCGGCCACCAGCCCGCGCAGGGCGGGGGTGCGCCGCAGGCGGCGGGGACGCTCGGCGGGGTAACTCATGGTCAGTCTCCGATCACCTTGCCGAGCAGCACCCGCTCGGCGTGTTCGACGGCGGCCTGGGGCGGGCGCCGCATCCAGTAGCCGGCGGTGCTGCGCGCGGTGATGTTGAGCGCGCGCAGCTCGCACAAGTGCTCGGCCGTCTTGATCGCCAGGCCGCCGGGGTCGATGACGGGAAGGCCGTGCAGTTCGTGGACGCGCAGGTGGACGAGGATCACGTTCGGGATGCCCTCGGCCGGCACCAGCCACTGCGCGCCGGCCTTGGCGGCCTGGCGCGCGGCCTCGGTGTAGGCGTCCAGGAACGGCTCGAAGTCCTGCGCGAGCGCCCGCTGCACGACGTCCGCGCCGCGCTCGACGATCTGGTAGGAGGCCAGGTCGGCGCCGGCGGCCCGGATGTTCTCGGTGATGGGCTCGGCCAGGTGCGGGATGAATCCGAGCACGCCGAGGCGGTGGCGTTCCATCCGGGCGGCCTGCCAGACCGCGTCGCCGTAGCCGACGACGGGGATCGACACCCTGGTGCGGGCCGCGGCCAGCCCGGGGTCCTGACCGGCGCCGCTGATCCAGGCGGCGCAGCCGTCCCGCTCGGCGGTCACCGCGGTCTGCGCGAAGTAGTGACCGAACAGCAGGCCGATCTCGCCGTAGCCCACCAGGTGCTCGGGCAGCGCCGTGCCGTACGTCTCGGGCGGCAGCGTGTGGATCTCCACGGTCGTGCCGGGGGCGGACACCAGGGCCAGGTGTTCGGCGTACAGCTTGTCCAGAAGCGGGGTGCGGCCCTCGACGGTGTGTTTCTGGAACCAGATGCGCATGTCAGCTCTGCCTCACGGAATGGGGAACGGGGTCCAGCACGCGGTCGGGGGCGCGTCCGGGCGGACGGCCGGGCAGGGTGTCGGCCCCGCCGGTCGGCATGCCGCCCGGGAGGGTGTCCAGCATCGACGCCTGCGCCAGGTAGACGCGGGTGGCGTCCGGGTCGCCGGCGATGGCCCGCAGCCCGGCCATCGCGGCCGCCAGCCGGGAGGTGTCGCGGTCCTGCACGCCGGCGACGCGCGCCTCGCTGCGCGGGATCACGTGGTCGAGCAGGACGCCGCGCCGCCGCCACGCCCACGCGTCCAGCGCGGACGGCCCGGCCTCCCCGCCGATGACGTCGGCGAGGACGGCGCCGAGCTCGACGGCGTCGTGGATGCCGGCGTTCATGTTGAGCCCGCCGGCCGTGGAGGTCAGGTGCGCCGCGTCGCCCGCGAACAGCACCCGGCCGCACCGGAAGGAGCCGAGCACCCCGCGGGCCAGGCCGTACCGGTCGGCGCCGATGACCCGTACCGGGCGGCTGACCCCGGGCAGCGCCCGCCGCACCAGCGCGGCCACGGTGGAGGTGGCCAGCGGGTTGCGGGCGTCGCACGGGATGCGCACCACGATCCGCCAGTGGTCGGGCAGGGCGAGCAGGCTGCACGACTGGCCGACGTCGCGCACGTACGTCAGCGGCGCCAGCCGCGGCAGCAGCTCGTCCAGCGGCGAGTCGGTGAAGACCCGCAGCGCCTGCGTCGGGTAGCTGGAGCGGGGGAACGGCAGCCCGAGCGAGCCGCGCACGGTGCTGTGCGCGCCGTCGGCCGCCACCACGTACCTCGCCCGCGCCCAGCTGCGCCCGATGCGCAGCCGCACGCCGGTGCCGCCCTCGGCCACCCCGTCCACGGCCGTGCCGAACCGCACGTCCGCGTCCGGCTCGGCGGACAGCGCCGCCAGCAGCAGCGGGGTGAGCGACGACTGCTCCGCGTGCAGCCGGTACGGGTGCCGGGTCAGCCCGTCGAGGCTGCCCATCGCCATCTCGGCCAGGACCTCGCCGGCCCGGTCGCGCCACTGGACGCGGCTCACCACACGCCCGCGGGAGATGAGCGGCTCGGCGACGCCGAGGTGGTCCAGCAGGTCGAGCGTGGCCGGATGGAAGGTGGAGGCCCGCGACTGCCGGGCCAGGCCCGCCTCCCGCTCGAACACGGTCACCGGCACGCCCGCCCTGGCCAGGGTGAGCGCCGCCGTCAGCCCGACCGGGCCGGCGCCGACCACGGCGACGCCGCTCATGTCCGCTGCCCCTGCGCGGCCGGGCGGTGCGGGGCCCGGCCGAGCGTGATCGGCATGCCCGTCGCCCGCGACAGCGCCCACCAGGAGCTGCACAGGTTCGAGGTGAGCAGGACCCGGTCGTTGCCGGCGCCGATGGACAGCAGCGCGGGCAGCGTCGACATGCCGGTGCCGCTGAACAGCACCACCGCGTCGTCCGGCAGCCCCGCCTCCGTCACCTGCTCGACCAGCTCGGCCGGGGTCACGTTGTACGGCGAGAACCGGCCCCGGGCCCGCACCTCGACCACCCGGGTGACGTGCATGCCGGCGGCCTTCCAGAACCGCTCGGCCAGCTCCGTCAGCCACGGCTCGTACGGCGAGACGAGCACGAGGTCCTCGGCGCCGATGTGGTCGAGCGCGTCCAGCGTGGCCACCGTCGCCGTGGCGAACGGCACACCGAAGCGCCTGCTCAGCTCGTCGCACCGCAGCCGGTCCTCGTCCGGGCCGAGCAGGTAGCGTGAGCCGCTGCACAGCATCACGATCGCGTCCAGCGGCAGGTCGCCGAACGAGCAGATCATCGCGGGCAGCGCCTCGTTGTACGTCTCCAGCCGCTCCGGCAGGGTCAGCCCCGGCCGTACCGGGAGCCGGGTGACGTGCATGTCGGCCCGGGAGCCCAGCAGGCGCGCCAGCTCGGGCTCCGCCGCCGGGTTCGCCGGAGGCACGATCACGCCCACTCTGCCCCGCTTCATGTGGTCCTCCCGGGGTCCAGGCCGAACAACGTCCGCAGCGCGTCGGCGTACCGCTCGCCCGAGGGGGAACCCGAGTGGCGGGTCAGGCGCGTCAGCGGCCCTTCCAGGAAGGCGTCCACCACCCGCTGGACGGCGTCGCGCACCTCGTCGCGGGCGGAGGCGTCCAGCCCCGGCGCGCGGGAGGCGAGCCGGCCCAGCTCGGCGTCCGCGACGGCGCTCGCCTTGCTCCGCAGCGCCACCGCCACCGTGCTCGCGCTCGACCCCTCCGCAGGGGCCACGGACGGGGAGGGGGGCACCGGCACCGTGGTGATCCACGGCCGCGCGACACCGGCCCGGCGGGCGGGGATCGCGCCGCCGATCCCCCGGCGGACGAGCCGCTCCGGCAGCACGGGAGTCCGCTCCGGCAGGACGGGCGAGGGAGCGAGTCCGGCCGTCATCAGCAACCCGACCAAGCCGCGGCCCAGAAGGCCGCCTCACGCCGCTCCCGGGCCTCGTCAACCTCGCGCCGGGCCCGCGCCTGCTCCTCATCACGGCGGGTCCGCGCGTTCTCCATCTCGCGCAAGGTCCGCGCGTCTTCCGTCTCGCGCCGGGTCCGCGCGTCGTCAACGTCGGCCGTGACGTCCAGCCGCACTCCGGCGCGCTCGGCGCCGAGCAGGTGCACCGCGGCCCCGATCACGGTGTCGGCGAACTCCCGTTGCCGTTCCGCGGCGACCTCCGCCGGGCATTCGACCTTGATGGTGACCATGGTTTCCTCCTGCGGGGGGTGGTGAGGGGTTCAGGACGCGTGCTCGAGCGCCTGGTCGATGACGCTGATGGCCAGGTCGGACACCTGCCTGATGTGGTGCAGCCGGTGCACGGTGCGCTCGGCCGCCGCGGTGGTGACGCGGTCGTCCTCAGCCGGGCGGGGAGGCGGCGGCGCCGGCCTCTCACCACGGGCGGGAACCCCGTACGGGTGCTGGTACGGCCTGCGGATCTCATCGGTGAGCATGGTCCACTCCTGTCAGCGCGGCTTCACGGGCGGATACACGGGACTGGTTTCAGGGCTCAGAGCCGCTCGGCGGCCCGCTGGGTGGGCAGGTGGGCGGACAGGTCGCGGGCGCCGAAGCGGGCCAGCTCCTCCTCCGCCTCGTCGCGTACCTGGACGAAGCTGTCGCGCAGCTCGGCCAGCAGCCGGCGCAGCATGATCAGCTCTGCCTCGGCCTCACGCCTGGACAGGCGCGCGGCCCGGCGGCGTGGCGTTCCGGCGACGCGGGCCAGGGCCACGGTGCCGACGACCACGGCCACGATCAGGCAGCCGACCATCGCGGAGGCGAAGCCCGGCATCGGCCCGTCCAGCACCGGCTGGTCCACCAGGGCCGAGGCGCCGGCCACCCCGATCGCGCCGCCCAGCATGCGGGCCGTGTTCACGGCGCCGACCGCGGAGGCGTACTGGGTGGGATGGGCGGCCATCGTCCCGACCGTGAACGTGCCGGTGGACAGGGCGCCGAAGCCGCTGCCCAGCATGAGCGCGGCCACCAGCGTCAGGACGTTCGGGTAGGGGTTGGCCAGCATGAGGGCGCAGCCGCCGCCGAGGAGCAGGGCCCCGGCGTAGATGACCGCGTTGAGGCCGATGCGGCGCCCGGCCAGCATGGCCAGCGGGCTGCCCGCGATCATCGCGAGCGAGATGGGCGTCAGCCACAGGCCGATCGTCACGGGATCGAACCCGGAGCTCTTCAGGTAGAGCGGGCCGAGGGCCAGCACCACGAACGAGGCGGCGCCGTACAGCAGGGACGCCCCGCCCGACCACAGGAAGCCGGGCCGCCGCCACAGCCGCATGTCGATGGCGCCGGCCGCGTGGCGCCACGACGTGGCGACGGCCCCGGCCAGCAGGAGCCCGGCCGCCGCCGCGCAGCCCAGGATGCGCGGGGAGGTCCATCCCCACGTGCCGCCCTGGGAGACGGCGAGCACGGCCGCGGCGATCGCGCCGATGAGCAGCAGCGTGCCGAACACGTCGGGCACGCGCCGCACCTGCCCGAAGGAGCGGGGCAGCGCGGGGGTCAGCATGAGCAGGGCCGCGGCCAGGCCGGCGCTCGGCAGGAACAGGCCGCGCCAGCCGTACTCGGCCACCAGCAGGCCGCCGCCGGCCTGGAGCGTGAGCGCGCCGATCCCGGAGGAGGCGCTCCACAGCGCCACCGCGCCGGCGCGGCGGTTGGCCGGCAGCTCGCCCAGCAGCAGGCCGAGCGAGGCGGGGAACATCAGCGCGGCGCCGACGCCCTGCGCCAGCCGCCCGCCGAGGAGCAGCGGGAAGGACGTGGTCGCGATGACCGCCGCGGCACCCAGCCCGTACAGGGCCAGGCCGACCGCGAGGACGCTGCGCCTGCCCAGCAGGTCGGCGAAGCGGCCCGCCGTGGCCAGCAGCGCGGCCACCGCGGCGAAGTTGATCGTGCTGACCCACGTGATCTCCGCCATCGGCAGGGACGCCGCGATGGGGTCGCGGCTCAGCACGGGGATCGCCAGCGTCGTCGCCGTGCTGTCGGCCATGATCGCGATGACGACACCGCAGGCGATCAGCCGCAGGACGACGAAGCGCCCCCGGACCAGGAGCCGGGGCCGCGCCACCGGCCCGACGAACGGGCCGGCGACGTGCTCGCGAACGGGCGTCAGGGTCATCGCGGCGTCTCCGCCAGGTCCCTGCGGGCGACGGTGACGGTCTCAGGCCGGGGCACCTCGGGACGGTTCGGCACGCTGGCCGCGACCATCCGCTCGGTGATCCCGACCAGTCGCCCGGGCGCCCTGGTCCACGGGCGCGTCGAACGGCCGGCGTCCGGGCCGAGCAGCGACATGACGACCTGCGAGGCCAGCGTCAGGTGCTCGGCGCAGCGGCGGCTCACCTTGGCCTCCAGGCCGGTGACCTGCGCCAGCCGCAGCCGCAGCGGCTCCAGCGACGCGGTGCGCTCCAGACCGTCCAGCTCGGCGAGCCGGTCGGGCCAGCGCAGCTCACGGCCGACGTGGTCGCGGACCCTCATGGCGATCTCGTCGGCGGGCACCTTCTGCTCGCGCAGCCGGGTGCCGAGCGTGAAGGCCGCGCGGGCGGTACGGGTGTAGTCGGACAGCCGGCCCGCGAGGGCGGCGTCGAGCATCCGGACCCGGTGGACGAGGCACTCGGCGCTCCAGCCGAGCACCATCAGCCGCTCGGCGGCGACCTCGGTGTGCCAGCCGGCCAGCCGCAGCTCGCGGGCCATCCGGTGGTAGTGGACCCAGCGGTCGCCGTTGCCGTCCACCCAGACCTCCACGCCGCCGAGCGGCATGTTGGCGACGTGGACGCGCTTGTCAGGGGGTACCACGCGGGCGCAGATGCGCAGGATCACCCGATCTGGTGCCTGCGGAGCCCTCGGCCGCCTGGCGAACCAGGAACCGTTCTGCGGTTCGGCGGTCACTCCGGCCACCTCCTCGCCGGCGACTCTCCAGAACCGTCCGGCTGTCAAGTCTCACTTTCCAGGTGTCGGTCCGATAGTGGCGTTCTGTGGGAAGATGTGTCAACTGACACTTTCCAGTTGGGTATGGATGGCCCGCTGGAGGTTTACGGGCGGCCGAAGGCGCGCATGATCCCCGGATTCCCCTACGCTGAGGGTCTCCCGGGCGGCAGGAGGTGCGGAGTGGCGAACATCGCCGAGCGGCTGGACCTGGCGCTGAGAGAGCGGGGCCTGAGCGGCGCGCAGGTGGCCGCCGAGCTCACCGAGGCGGGCATCCCCATCACCCGGGCCTACGTCAGCCAGCTCCGCACCGGCAAGCAGGCCAACCCGACCCTCCAGGTGCTGCGCGCGCTCGCCTCCTGCCTCCAGGTCAGCGTCGGGTGGCTGGTGGGGGAGGAGTCGCTCGACTCCGGCGCGGTGGAGGACCTCCAGTTGCGGGCCGCCGCCATCGGCGCCTCCGCCTCCGGGCTGTCCGACGGCTCGCTGGCCGTGCTGCGCGGCGTCATCGACCTGGCCCGCCGGGCCGAGGGACTGCCCGAGCACTCCGGGCCCGCGCCCGAGGCCCCGGCCGTCCCGGCGGCGCGGCCATGACCTCCCCGAACGAGGGCAGACACTCGTCACGCCGGGCCGGTGGACGTACACGGAGGAGGTGGACGTGCGGGTCTCGCCGGTCG